>PBTT01000033.1 GCA_002729195.1 Acidiferrobacteraceae bacterium | reverse complement strand
ACCCGACCGCGTGGCCCGCCTGACTAACTGAGATGCTAAGGCACAAGCCAGACAAACGCGGTGGTCCTCGCGAACATTACCTGCTTTCAGTCAAAGTAGTGGCGGACGAGTGTTCGGGTGATTTCCCTACTACCGCACCATTTCACAGTGCCGCAAACTGTACCCGGTGAGTTCTGTCATGTCAGTCCCTCTTTAATCCGCCACAAAAGTTGATCGAACCGGTCCTGTCCATAGAATGGTTCGGCTTTGTAAACCATCAATGGCACTCCCCAGTGACCGGCCTGATGCATCGCCTCATTGTTGGCCTGCAGGTCTTGTTCGACGCTCTGCCAGCTATTTGCTTCAAGAATCTCGTCCCTGTCCAAGCCAGCTGCCGCCATGGCATTTTTAAGATGTTCGCCCTTGTCCCAGCCGGGAGTTGAGCCATCCCACAGCATGCGCCCGACACAGTCGAGGAATTCAAGCCCGCGTCTGGCCCGGTTAGCGCCAACGAAAAGCCGGTGCAGGTGTTGGTTTCGGGGCTGGTCAGCCTTTGCGCGCCAGATCAGGCCCGGCGCCCACTCTATGGGCGATGGGTCGGGATAGGCGTAAGGCAGGCCCAAATAATCCGCCGTCCGCTGGGTGTCCGTCTCGAAATAGTGCAACTCCAGCTCGTCACGATCCCGATAGCGTTCAGGGATGCGCAGAACGCCCCCCAGAACCGGGCGAATGACGACCTCAACCCCCTGCTCGGCCAGACTGATCAGTCGATCCAGTAGGAAATAGCAGTAATCGCTCTGCATGGAATAAAAGACATCAACCCGGTCGTCCATTTGTCAAAGCGCCATTGCTTTTCGCCGGATCATCTGGTGTTCACGGATAGGTAAGCCGTCAGGTGATGGTGTGGCTATTTACGCCAGGGGTACGATATTGGCGTAACCACCGTATTTCAGCCCGGCGCCGAACAACACAATGACACTGAAATTATCTTTCCAGAGCGTACCGGTAAAGTGGTTAGTAAGTATTGTGAAATACATATCTCTTAGAGCTTATTTTACCTTACCCATTACTGATTATTAACTCATCAGCGAGGTATCTATGCAAGCAATTCAGAAGTAACTCACTCGAATGGCTGGTCGATCGATGGCGAAGGCTGGGTGAACCAGCGCGGACCTTCAGCCGTGATGTAGACGTGATCTTCCAGGCGCACACCGAACTCGCCGTAGATGCAGATCATCGGTTCGTTGGAAAAACACATACCTGGCGCAAGCACCGTGGTGTTACCCGGCACGATATAGGTTTCCTCATGTACATCAAGGCCAATGCCGTGACCGGTGCGATGTGCCAATCCTGGCACCGCATAACCCGGACCTAGCCCCGCGGCTTCGATAACATCGCGCGCAGCACGNTCAACTGCTTCGGCAGGNGCNCCTACCTGCGCCGCNCNAAAAGCCGCNGCTTGGGCGGCTTTTTCCAGGTTCCAGATTTCCCGCTGGCGCGCGCTGGGNTCACCGAAGACNTANGTACGGGTGATGTCCGAGAAATAGCCATCTATTGTGGCAGCGGTATCGATCAGCACCATGTCTCCTTCTTTGAGTTCCTGCGGATACGGCACCCCATGTGGGTACGCAGTTGGCTCGCCGAAAAGCACGATACGAAAGGCTGGCAGACCATCGGTGCCGAGCCCAAGATGCGCTGCGGTAAGAAAATCCTGCACCTCGGTCGTACTAATCCCCGGTACCAGAATACGCGCAGCGCTTTCCTGCACGCGTAAGGTGAGTTCCATAGCGAACTGAATCAGTGCAATCTCACTGGCCGATTTGTNNATNCGACANNNTGCNGTCACACGTGATCCNTTGACGAAATTCACTCCCGGCATGGCGCGCCGCAAACCATCGAAAACAAAAAATGGTGTTGCAGGATCCACAGCCAGTATGCTTTGCGCACTGCTGACTTCACCGATACATTGACCCACAAGCGCGGTTGGGTCTTCGTGCTCCTGCCAGGTACGCACATCATCACCAAACAGCAGCATAGCCCGGGTTTTCTCCTCCTCGAATCCAGGGCTGATATAGAAAAGGTCGCCCCGCGCTGGAATAACCGCCCCGTGCAGCCTTTCGGAGGCCCACAAGCGCAGCCCGGTGAAGTAATAAAGNCTGGTCGAGGNATCGAGGTACAAGGCNTCGATACCCTGCTCGACCATCAGCCGTTGNGCCTTTTCTATCCGCGCAAGACGCTCACTTACCGTGATCGGCACATAATCCGTGCGCNGNGACAGTTTGGCCAGTTCTACTTCAGCGCTTGACCCGCCAACTCCCCGCGTCATGACACTACCTCGTGTTGCCTGCCAGTCATATGAACGACCAGTCTAACTTGCCCAGCCGCTGGCTGTGAGCGACTACAGAGCAGGAGCTTGTCAGGCGGCCTGTACCAACAGTGTGGTGTTACCGCCAGAAGCCGTGGTATCGACACAGACGTGACGCTCAATCACAAAACCCTCAGGTGCAATCTGCTCGCTAACGAGTGTAATGATCGGGCCGTCGCGGCACGCTAGAGCTTCACGCCAGGGCCGCAACGCCGCTGCAGGCAAATNCAGCGCAACTGCATCAATCAGTCTGACTTTGGCCAGGCTGTCTGGGCTTATTACCCCGCTCATGGTCACGAGCGGCCAGCGCTTGTGCCATGAAGTCGGCAGGTCGGGCTGTGCCGCNATGGCCAGCACCCGGTTACCCAAAGCCAGTGCCTGGCAAACCTGCAGCCGCAAGTTTTCTTTGTCCGGGCCCAGACACAGGATCCTGCCGCGCGGGTACAACGTCAGGCGATTGCTCTCTCCGGTTGGCCCGGGCATCTCCCGNGGGTTAGCCGCAATGGCCCCGACTACCTGTACTACGTTGGCCGGCAACAAAGGGGCAACACTTTCTAGAAACTGATCGACCTGCACNAGGTCCAGCGGTTGCTCGGCATTATCCGTCGTCGCTGCCCAGTCGTTGATCTGCGCAGCTGAAACTATGGAGCNCACGATACCAGGNCTAGCGAGTGCTGGCGCTGTTCGGTGCGCAAAGCGCGCGAGATAATGCGGCCCACCCGCCTTGGGTCCGGTACCAGAAAGCCCCTCACCGCCAAAAGGCTGTGAACCGACCACCGCGCCGATCTGATTCCGGTTCACATAAACGTTACCCACTCGTGCCTGGTCAATCACCTGCTCAACCCGTGCATCAACCCGGCTGTGCAGGCCCAGAGTAAGGCCGTAGCCACGCTGATTTATCGCGCCGACCACTTGACTGAGGTCTTGCGCGCGGTACGCCGCCACGTGCAGCACGGGGCCAAAGATCTCCCGTTCTACTTCCTCTATACCANCGACTTCAANTACAGTCGGTGGNGCAAAAAATCCCTTNCCAGGGACTGACAAACGCTTCAGCACTCGACCCCGGGCGGCCTGTTCAGTGCAGTATCCTTCGATATNGTTCAAGGCTTCTTCGTCAATTAGCGGTCCGACATCAGTGGTAAGTTCCAGCGGGTCGCCCAAGCAAAGCTCATCCATCGCGCCAAACAGCATGTCGAGAACACGATTCTTGATCTCTCGCTGCAGATAGAGCACCCGCAGTGCCGAACAGCGCTGCCCGGCGCTTTGAAATGCCGACACCATGATGTCACGCACCGCCTGCTCCGGCAGCGCCGTCGAGTCGACCAGCATTGCGTTNAGNCCGCCTGTTTCCGCTANCAGGGCCGCGGCGGCATTGCCGTGTGCCGCCAAGGTGCGGTGTATATGTAGCGCAGTATCCGTCGACCCGGTAAAGCAGACTCCCCCGACCTGATCGCTTGCAACCAGGCCCGAGCCGATAGTGCTGCCCTCACCCGGCAGACACTGCAGCACACCTTCCGGCAGGCCNGCCTCTTGCAACAACGCNGTTGCCCGCAACGC
The DNA here is from genome assembly GCA_002729195.1 of Acidiferrobacteraceae bacterium. Taxonomy (GTDB): domain Bacteria; phylum Pseudomonadota; class Gammaproteobacteria; order Arenicellales; family UBA868; genus UBA12578. The sequence continues at coordinate 5,328 of PBTT01000033.1, read as the reverse complement.
CATCAGCGGCGTCTGTTCCGCTGGTTTAGCAATAACACTGTTGCCCATGACCAGTGCAGCGCTNACCTGNCCGGTNAAAATGGCCAGCGGAAAATTCCAAGGCGATATACAGGCAAAGATCCCACGCGGCTGGGAGAAGTCTGACTGAGCCGCCTCGCTGGCATAGTAGCGCAGGAAGTCAACGGCTTCGCGCACCTCGGCCACACCGTCGGCCAGGGTCTTGCCGGCCTCGCGAGCGGCGATGGCGATGAGTTCACCGGCATGNCGTTCATACAGGTCGGCTGCGCGAATAAGGATTTGCGCCCTATCTCTGACTTGGAGCGCAGCCCAGGGTCCGGCCGCTGCCAGCGCACTGGCTATCGCGGGAGGAAGATCTGTGGGCGAAGCCTGGCATACCTTTCCGACCACTTCCGTAGGCCACGCGGGGTTGCACACCGTCTGCGTGGCGCCGCTCAAATCTTTATACGCCGTGCCGGCAAAATCCCAGTTGTGCCGCATAAAAGGCCTCATCTGCTGTTTGAGATTGTCGACGCTTGACCGGTCACTCAAATCCCAACCAACGCTGTTAAGACGAGCCGGCGCGTACAGGTCCCGCGGCAATACAATTGCCGGGTGCGCCGGGCAATCTGCCACGGGGCGCAGCTCGCCCAACGGGTCACGGGCAACTTCAGTTGCGCTGATCTGATGGTCCATTACCTGGTTGACAAAAGAACTGTTGGCACCGTTTTCCAGCAGACGTCGCACCAAGTACGCTAATAGATCCTTGTGTGCGCCGACCGGTGCATAAATGCGGCAGCGATACCCGCCTTGCTCACTGGCCTCGCGGTATAACGCCTCGCCCATACCGTGCAGGCGCTGGAACTCGAACGAATCCGCCGGAGCGCCGGCTAGAGCCATCACCGCAGCCACAGTATGCGCATTATGGGTCGCAAACTGCGGGTACAGCGTCTCACGCAGCCCCAGCAGTTTCTGTACACAAGCTATGTAGGAAACATCCGTACTGGCCTTGCGGGTAAACACCGGGTAGCTGTTCAACCCAAGNACCTGGGCCCGCTTGATCTCGGTATCCCAGTAAGCGCCCTTAACCAGGCGCACCATGATTCGCCGACCCTGGCGCTCGGCAAGACAATGCANCCAGTCAATCACGGCGCTGGCACTAAGGCTGTACGCCTGGACCACCACGCCGAAGCCATCCCANCCGGCAAGTGCCTGGTCTGACAGCAGCACCTCGATAACATCTAGCGTCAGATCAAGCCGCTCGCTCTCCTCAGCGTCGATATTGAAGCCCATGCCAGCACTGCGGGCGAGTTGCGCCAAGGCCGCGACCCGGCCGAGTAGTTCGTCCAGAGCCCGCTGGCGCTGCGCGTATTCAAAACGCGGATGCAGAGCCGATAATTTGACCGAGATGCCNGGGTTATCGCGCACCGAGTTACCAGNACAACCAGGCGCCAANGNAGAGACCGCNTCCGAATAGGCCAGGTGATAACGGCGCGCATCAGCCTCACAGCGCGCGGCTTCACCAAGCATGTCGTAGGAGCAGGTATACCCCTTTTCCCGGGATACGCTAGAACGCTCGAGCGCCTCTTCTATATCCCGACCCANGACGAACTGCCGGCCCANNTCTTTCATGGCTTCAGCGATGATCACGCGCACAGCGGGCTCGCCCAGGCGCTTAACGGCATTGCGCAGCGTGTCCACTATGCCATGTGCCTGGGTTGAGCTCAGCAATCGGCCAGTCAGCATCAGCGCCCAGGTCGAGGCATTAACCAGTGACGAACTCGAATGATTCAGGTGCTGGCCCCAGCGACCGGGGACGATCTTGTCCTCGATCAGGGCATCGATCGTCGGACTGTCCGGCACCCGTAACAAAGCCTCGGCCAGGCACATCATGGCGATACCCTCGTCGGTCGAGAGCCCATACTCGGCGAGGAATGCTTCGAGCAGGTTGGGGGTCGCCTGACCNCGCACCCGCTCAACCAGTTTGATCGCCTGTTCNCCGGTCTGGGCCTGCACCTTGGCGTCCAGTTGCAGCTCGCTAAGCAGCGCTGCGACGCGGACCCGCTCGCTGGCGTGCCGAGCATCTAAAATGNACTGGCGCANGCTCTGGAGAGTNTCGCTCACAACTGGGCAGACCGGTATCGGCGTACTCAGTAAAGTGGCCAGAACAGCAGGATAGCTGGCGCCCCGACAGCCACCACTAGGATCTCCAGTGGCAAGCCCATACGCCAGTAATCACCAAAGTGGTAACCCCCGGGGCCCATGATAATGGTGTTGTTCTTGTGNCCGATGGGGGTNAGAAAAGCGCAGGAAGCGGCCACCGCAACCGCCATCAGAAACGGATCNGGGTTCGCACCCAGCCGCTGGGCNACGTCCAGGGCGATGGGTGCGGCGATCAGCGCCGTTGCGACATTGTTGAGCACGTCCGACAGAGTCATNGTCACCANCATCAGGATTACCAGCACCGCAACAGCCGGCAGAGAACCGGTTGCAAGGATGATCCACTGAGCGATCAGGGTAGTACCCCCGCTTGCCTCCAACGCCGTGCCCAGCGGGATCAGCGAACCCAGCAGCACGATGACGGGCCATTCGACCGACTCGTACAGTTCGCTCAGTGGCACCAGTTCCAACGCCACATAAGCAAGCGCTACCACGGCCAGCGCTACCGGCAGATACAACCAGCCCACACTGGCAGCGATGATTGCGGCCACAAAAAGGCCGACTGCCAGCCAGGCTTTGTTTCGTTGCAACAACTTAAGGCCACGCTCGGCTAGCGGCAGGCAGCCGAGCCATGCCACAACCTCGCCCAGGCGGTCTTCTGAGCCTGACAGCAGCAGGATATCGCCGGGCTGGATGCGCAATTTGCGTACTCGGTCACGAAACGGCCGGCCCTGTCGCGACACGCCCAGCAACACTACGCCGCGGCGATAAGCCAGGCGTAGATCCCTAGCCGAACGGCCGCTGATCCGGGCCCCAACCGGCACTACCACCTCCATCAACGCCAGCGCCCCGCCCAGCAGGTCGGCCTCAGTATCGCTGGTGGCATACTCAAGGCCTGCCGCACCGACGAACTTCTCCATTGCCTCGGCCGTACCCTCCAGCACCACGATATCACCAATCTGGACTGTTTCCCGTCGGCCAGTCCCCGGCAGCCGCAGGTGATTGCGGATCAGCCCGGCAAGCGCCACGTCGTGCTCCTCCGCCAGCGGTACCGCCTCGCGCAGGCACTCGCCCAGCAGCTTGGAATCATCCAACACCCGGGCCTCGGCCACGTAGCCCTTGAGGTCGGCCAGTTCTTCACGCACGTTGCTGCGGCTGCGCGCGGCCGGCAGCAGCCGCCAGCCGACGATAGCCACAAACGCCACCCCGACAATCGCGACGATGCCGCCGACCGGGGCAAAATCGAACATTGCAAACGGTGCGCCCAGCGCCTCGCCGCGAAAAGTCGCCACCACGATATTGGGCGGCGTGCCAATCAGAGTAATCATGCCGCCGAGGATGGTGGCAAAGGAGAGCGGCATTAGGGTCAGTGCCGGGCTGCGCCCGGCCCGCTTGGCTGCCTCCATATCCACCGGCATCAACAACGACAGCGCCGCGACATTATTCATCAGTGCCGAAAGCAGGCCACCCACCCCGGCCATGAGGCCTATATGGCTGGCAGTCCGATGGGCGGCCTTGATTGCAATCCGGGCGATCGCCTCTACCACCCCCGAGTTGAAAAGGCCCCGGCTCACCACCAGGACCAAAGCAATGATCACAGTAGCCGGATGGCCGAAACCCGAGAACGCCGCCGCCGCCGGGACCACCCCGAGAATCACGGCTGCGACCAGGGCCGCGAAAGCGACCAGGTCATAACGGACCCGACCCCAGATCAACAAAGCGAATACCGTCAGCAACAAGCCAAACAACAGCAGGTGTTCAGTTGCTATGGTCATAAACCTGGGTGAGCAGCGCCCGGTCGATCCCGGTTACGTCGGCTGCATGCGGATGGCCCCGTCCAGCCGGATGACCTCACCGTTTAGCATCTCGTTGTCAATGATGTGCAGAACCAGTTCAGCAAACTCTTCGGCTCGGCCGAAGCGCTGTGGAAACGGCACCTGGCCAGCGAGGCTGTCTTGCACCGGTGCGGGCATATTCAGCAGCATCGGGGTGCCGATCAGACCCGGCGCGATGGTCATCACTCGAATACCAAAACGTGCGAGCTCGCGGGCAGCCGGCAGGGTCAGCGCAACCACGCCACCCTTGGATGAACTGTAAGCCGCCTGACCAATCTGCCCTTCGTAGGCCGAGACCGAAGCAGTATTGACGATCACCCCCCGGCTGCCGCTCTCGGAGATCGGTTCGAGTGTTGCCATCCGTGCGCTGGCCAGGCGCAGCACGTTGAAGGTGCCGACCAGGTTGACATTGATCACCTGCTGGTAGAGATCAAGCTTATGTGGGCCTTCGCGGCCAACGATGCGTGCCGCCGGTGCGATGCCGGCACAGCTAACGGCCACGCGGGGGGCACCGAGTTCATCAACCACCTGTTGCAGTGCCGCCTCTACCGACGGGCCATTGGAGACATCGGCACTGACGGCCAAGCCGCCGATCGCCGCTGCGGTCTGGCGTGCTCGGTCTAAATCAAGATCAAGTACTGCAACCCGGGCACCGCGCTCAGCCAGCATCCGCGCCGTGACCGCGCCCATACCTGAACCGGCGCCGGTCACCAGTGCGGCTACATCGTTGAGATCCATCATGCGCAGCATCCGGGGATCACTGGAGCCACACCGGGTTAGACCAGGCCTTGCGACCCGCATCATAGACCACTGTGATGCGAAAATAGGACCGCTGAAACCGTGCTAAGGGCAAACGGGCAGACTGCAGGCCCTCACCCATAACCTTGTCAGTCCGCGAGCCTCGTCCGCAGATCATAATCGTACTTGCTGGTGAACATTCAACTACCACCTCGTTGCCCTCGATGTGCATGTCGTCGATCCGCGGCCCTGGAAAGAGTAATACGCTCCCGCTTTTAGGCTTTCGAGTATAGCCGGGGGGCAGACTGGGCGCTGTTACCTCAATCCAGCCGCCGAAAGCATCATGCGCCAAATGATGCGCATCGTCGGCCACAAAACCACGAAGATAGCATCGTTCGCTCAACAATATTTCCCACAGCCCCAGCCATCGCCTAGCGGCACTATTTACCAAGGAAAGGGGTGCTCAAATTCAAGGGAAAAGCCACACTCGATTTTGGCCCGTAATCCTGGACTCGGGCGTCAACGCGCCCCGATGCCGGCCTTCCCGGCTTCCCTCTGGCTGGGTAATTTGAGAGTCCAACAGGTTGGCGAAGTCGCC
>PBTT01000032.1 GCA_002729195.1 Acidiferrobacteraceae bacterium | reverse complement strand
GGAACGTTATCAAGGCATTTGTGAGTTTTCTTTTTACCAAAAACCCGGGCGATCTTTGCCGCAACGCTCGCAATCATCACGATAGACTACACCCCCTTTCATTACGAAGTCCAAAGAATCAACTGCCTCTATATCGGCTAGCGGATTGCTCCGTAAGGCCACCAGGTCGGCACGTTTACCTATTTCAAGACTTCCAAAATCCGCAGCCCGGCCCAACAAATCTGCACCACTTAAGGTAGAAGCAAGCAGGGCGTCCTGCGGTGAGTAGCCCACTTCNTGGACCATNAATTTAATCTCCAGTAGGTTATTTCCGGCATGNTTNCCNGGTGTNCCNACATCGGTGCCCATNNCAACTGGCACTCCAAGGTTGCGAGCTAACTTAAGATTCNCAATACGAGTAGCCTTCAATGAGGAATAACGCTCTCNNATATGCGCGGGGGTTTGACNGGCAAAAGCCTCGTCATCCANCAAGCCGGGGTGTACACATANTGTGGGNACNANATAAGTNCCNGCTTTCGCCATCANTTTGTACGCTTTCTCATCACCAAAGGAGCCATGCTCAATGCTGGCGCAGCCNCATTGNACCGAATTAATGATTGCTTCACNGGCATGAGCATGTGAAGCAACATGAGTGAAGTTATCCCTCGCAATATCTACCGCAGCCTGGATCTCATCTGGACGTAACTGAACAGCGTCCGCACGCTCGTTTTTCGATGANGTCATAGCCCCTGAGGCNAGAATCTTTATAAAGTCTGCTCCATGAGCAAGTTGCTTTCTTGCAGCCTTGCGCACTTCGTCCGGGCCATCTGCTTCTTCGTACATTCCTGGAAAATACGGGGTTGAGGAGGAAGTCATAGAAATGATCTTGCCAGAACAGAATATTTGTGGCCCGGCAATGGATCCCGCATTAACCGCGTCCCGTATAGCANTCTCATGGTAATCCCAACCGCCCACTTCTCGAATCGTCGTAACCCCACACAAGAGGGTTCGATAAGCCGCGCGTGCTGCCCATAGTGCAATGGTTGCCGGTTGCGCGTCAGGCCAGGGTCGGGAGGGATCAGGGTTGTAAGTGTCAACACACAGATGTACGTGCGCATCCACGAAGCCGGGTAACAAATACGACCCTTCCATATCAATCGATTGGCTCTGTGAGGCGGCACCAGGCCCAATCTCAGTGATATGGCCTTTCTCAATCAACAGATGGCCTAGAGTGAACTCTCCTGTTTCGACGTTATAAATATTGGCATTNGTTAGTAGCATAGATTAGGTCCTAAAGGATGGCGGTACGGTCGCTCACGGAGAATTGAACCTTAANGCGTAACAACAGCNCTGCNTGACAAATCNTGAACACACAATNCCTAGCCCNACGCCAGTGGAAAATGGCAACGCACAAGGCGNCCGTCGGCCAGAGACTGGGATTCGGGAGAATCCCANCTACANCGCTCTTGCTTGTGANCACACCGAGGATGAAATTCACAGCCCGNCGGACGCTCGCGCAGGCTTGGCACNTCTCCTTCGATAGAGGTGAGTTCNCGACGTTTGGCCGGATCAGGTTGTGGCACTGCATCNAGCAGCACTCTCGTATATGGATGNGCNGGGCGCTTNAAGATTGANCGNGTATCCCCCTGNTCCANTAAGCGGCCGAGNTACATTACNGCTATCCGATCACTTACATGCTGAACAACGGGNAAATTGTGGGTAACGATCAGGTAGCTAATNCCNAGCTTTTGNTGCANATCCCGCATTAAGTTAAGTATCTCNCCTTGCACGGAGACATCAAGACCCGCTGTTGGTTCNTCGGCTATGATGAGTTTGGGNGATAAAGTCAGAGCGCGGGCAACNCCAACTCTTCTGGCCTGNCCTCCTGACAATTCATGCGGNAATCGGTTTCTGAAGGAGCGATTTAATCCAACTAGTTCCATCAANCTATCAGTCTCATCGTCATCAGCTGGCATATCGTGAACCTTNTAGGGTTCGGNGATCTGCGCCCGGACACTTCNTCGACGACTCANCGATGCAACCGGATCNTGAAACATCATCGCAATGTTNCGCCTAACAGGTTTGTAAGCNGCTTCACTCAGGCCNCAAAGTTCNGCACCCTCAAACTCGATACTGCCCGTTTGTGGCCGCACTAGCCCCAAGATCGATCGCCCCAAGGTGGTTTTCCCTGAGCCACTTTCACCGACCAAGGCCACAGTCTCGCCCGGCGCTACATCTAAAGAAACATCAAGAACTGCATCTATCCACGGATCTGCCTCTCTTTGCAGTAAAGCAGCGAGTGGTGACAGTGCCCTAAATCGAACACCCAAGCCCGTAATTTTCAAAAGGTCAGTCATTTGATAATAGGTGGCATCGCGCTTCATGGGCGGAAGTTACCGCAGCCATAAGCGGCCGCTGGCAAGCACAAGTATCAAAGTCCTCGGCACATCTTGAGCTAAAGATGCACCCAGCAGGGACCTTTTGCAGGTCAGGCACNTCTCCNGGGATAGTGGGCAGATCTTGGGTTAGCTCTCCTAGTCGCGCCGGATCACAGTTGAGCANGGCACGNGTATATGGATGGGCGGCTCTGTAGAAAATGTCATCGACTGNCGCTCTTTCAACGACTTCACCCGCGTACATTACGANCACTTCATCACATAATTCGGCAATCAGCCCGAGGTTATGAGAAACGACGATGATTGANCCNTCNAAGGTTTTTCTCAGCTCTCTGAANAGATGAATGATCTGTGCTTCCAATGTCACATCAAGTGCGGTAGTTGGCTCNTCAGCGATTAACAGTTTCGGGTTCATCATCAGCGCCATAGCGATAGAGATGCGCTGNCGCATACCNCCGCTGAACTGATNTGGATACTGNTCAACNCGGTCATCNGCATCTGGGATNCCGACACGATTAAGCATTTCTATTGCNTGTTGACGTTTNTCTTTGTATGNCAATGANCGTCGATACTGAATGTCTATCATCTGTTGACCAACCGACAATACCGGCGTCTGTGCTGTCATCGGATCCTGAAANACCATTGCAATATCTTCACCCCGCATTGCACGAAGCTCTTTTTCNTTCATTGNAANAATATTNCNNCCTTCAAAATAAATCTCGCCGCCGCGNACATTGGCATTGTTCGCCAGTAGCCGCATCACGGCNGATACTACCGTGCTCTTGCCTGAGCCACTTTCACCCACGATACCGACGATTCGCTTTTGCGGGACACTGAGATTAACCCGGCGCAACGCATGAATCGGGCCAGTCGGGGTNGAGAAATCNACNGAAAGATCTTTAATTGAAAGTACCGGTTCCATTCGNNTCAATCCCGGCGCTTTAGGGTTGGATCAAAGATATCCCGCAGCGTCTCACCCATAAAGGTAAACCCGAGCGTCGTGAGAATAAGGGGGACACCNCCCGCTACCAGNAGCCAGGGTGTNTTACGAACATAGGCATAGCCATCTGCCAGCACAGTGCCCCAACTTGCAGTCGGCGGACGTACGCCAAGGCCAAGAAAACTCAACCCTGATTCGATGGTAACCACAACCGGTATATCCATGCTTGCCAGTATNANCANNGGNCCNATNACNTTNGGCAAAATATGAAGATAAAGCATGCGAAACCATCCTGTGCCAATCGACCGTGCGGCAAANACAAACTCACTCTCTCGNAGNGACATCGTTTGTGCNCGAACTATGCGNGCATAAACNGGGATNGANGTGATCACAATGACCAGAATCACCATATTNAGGCTGGGGCCCGTCAAAGTNATGATGGCAAGAGCGANCATNATNGTGGGAAAGGATCGCACTGCATCAAAAATTAGNATGAGCAGATTATCCAGCCAACGAGGGCCNTATCCTGCGATCATACCGAGCAATAAACCNCCCAANAATGNGAGAGAGATTGACCAGGCTGCAACTTTAAGAGCGACCCGACCNCCGTANAGCACGCGAGTNAACGTGTCCCGACCCAGGTGGTCCGCTCCGAGCCAGTGCTCACTCGAGGGCGGTGCCAGTCGGNNCTTAATATCGATAGCGTTTGGAGNGTAATCTGTAAGGTATGGGGCAAGTATTGCCCCAAGCCCTAAAAGGAGCACAAGCACCAGACCCAACACTCCGAGCGGCTCACGGAAAAATTGCCGATACGCACTAAAGCGGGACTGCGTGATAACTGCAGTATTAGAGATTGGCACGGACACGAGGATCCAGCACTGAGTTGACNATATCTGCTATCAGCGCAGACAGCACGAATAACGCCGTGGTAACCAGGACAGCGCCCTGCACCACGGGGAAATTGCGTATTANCACCATGTCATAAATGAGCTTACCGATACCCGGCCGCGCAAAAACAATTTCTGCGAACAATGCNCCTGACAGCATGTTGCCGATNCCCACACCGAGCAAGGTAACAGTGGGCACGATAGCAATTTTCAGAGCATATCTCGCGACTATGGTGCGTTCTGGTAANCCGTAGGCTCGNGCTGCCCGAACAAAGTTCTCGCCCATTACNTCCAGCATTGATGCCCGAACCAAACGTGCGATGTAGCCGACCCAGCCTAGACCAAGTGCGAANCCTGGTAAAACAAGATGCTTGAGTTGATCAACNATGTCGCCCGACTCTCCGGCACCTAGCGCTGGGAGAACCTTNAGNGTNACTGCAAAAAGCANCAANGCGTAAAGTGAAACAACAAAGGATGGAATTGCGATAGCACCAACAGTGATCACACCGATAACTCTGTCGAGAATACTGTTTCGCCGCACNGCGGAGAAACAACCTAGAATGATTCCAAGGGTCGCCGACCACCCTATGGCGACACAAACCAGAATCACGGTGTGTGGAAGCTGGCTCTTGACTATATTTANCACCGGCANNCCACTAAAAACATCTTTNCCAAGGTCGCCGTGCAGAACNTNANNCNNAAATCNNCCATATTGCACGTAAATAGGNAGATCAATTCCCATACGAGCACGGTATTCNTCCTTCATCTCGACCGTNGCACGCGGCCCAAGTGCTATAGATACCGGATCACCGGGAATCATATGTGTGATAANGAAAAGGATTGACATCGCCACCGCGATAATGACNACAGATAACCCAAGACGCTTTATGAAATACACCCACATGATGAAATTAGCTCATGATTNGATCNCNCTCATTCTATCAGNACCCTCAANANCCGATAGCCANTGGCCAACCTACAGTNGGNNCNTCNTCATGATTNCCTGGAGNCTTTNNCCNGTGCNCAAATCAATNANATTTGTTGTTTGGTATGATGAAAATCCAGAAAACTGNCACTANTACAAAATCGTAGACTGTNANGNCAANAATATGACACACTANCCGNCNGNTATCAGNGNTANAANCCAAAGNANNAACGGAGGAANTACNATGTTNAAAGAGANATTGTCACGCCGTAAGTTTCTACAGGGCTCAGCTGCCTTANGNGCTACGGCAATGATGAANCCGNGCCTTTCGTTTAGCGCGGAAGGCAGCATTCTTAAAATCCGGAGCTATTCGATTTTTCAGGTCCTNGACCCTGCATTCACACTAGCGGCNCCCGAGGGATGGATTGGNGGTGCAATCTTTAATAAGCTCGTTGCATTTAAGTCCGGTACCAAATGGGNNACCGANCTTGANGCAGCNGAATANATTGAGCAGGTTGACGACACGCACATTAATTTCCGGCTGCGCCCTGGCATCATGTTTAGTAATGGGTTCGGCGAGATGACCGCTGAAGATGTCAAGTTTTCTTACGAACGAATTGCCGATCCGGAAATGAAGTCTGCCTACGCGGGTGATTGGGCTACCCTNGAGAAAGTTGAAGTNACCGGAAAGTATTCCGGCACCATCGTTCTGAAAAAACCGTTTGCTCCCCTTTGGTGGAGCACCCTGCCCTATGGATCGGGCGACATCATCTCGAAGAAAGCCACCGAAGCGGCAGGTGGCACTTTTAAGATTGCGGATCTCCCTGCAGTCTCAGGCCCCTATCAGATTAAAGAGTGGGTACAAAAACAAAAGCTCGTGCTGGAGCGCAACCCTTTGTGGAACGGCCCAAAACCTGATTTTGATGAGATTCATTTAATTGTAATTGGAGATGAAAANTCGGCCGAGTTNGGTTTTGAAGCGGGTGACCTGGACTGGACCTGGGTCAGCGTATCTTCTTTGCCNGCCTACAGAAGTTCGCCTCCAGCAGGGGGAGTGTTATTGGAAAGTCCATCGCTCTACTATGTCTGGCTGGGTATGAATGTCGACAATCCGAAACTAGGGGATATTCGCGTTCGCAAGGCTATTCAACGGTCTATCGACGTTGATGCAATTATGGAAGCGGCGTATTTTGGCGTAGCCAAGCCGTCGACNGGNATCATAGCGCCGGGATTAGTTGGGCACCGAGATGCGAANCTGACACCCTCGAAACCGGACTACGAAGGCGCAAGAAAACTGCTGGCCGAAGCCGGACACACTGGCGGACTGAAGTTTACGCTCGATGTGCTCAACAAGCCGACCTACATGGCAGCAGTTCAGATCATCCAGGCTAATCTTGCTGAGATAGGTATCGACGTGCAAATCAATGTGCACGACTCAGGAACATTCTGGACACTAGGTTCCGAGTCCGATGGAGAGTCCTGGAAGAATATTGAATTGATTTACGCCCGATACTCAATGGCTCCCGATCCGAGTTGGGCGACTATGTGGTTTACCTGCGACCAGGTTGGTGTATGGAATTGGGAACGCGTATGCAATAAAGAGTTTGATGAACTCCATAACAAAGCGTTGGCTGAACTCGATAACGATAAGCGAGACGTCATGTATAAGAAGCTGCAAGACATGATGGAAGAATCAGGNGCGTATCGTTTCATTACCCACGAGGCAACTCCCGCAATTTATCGAGATACCATCATCCCCGGTGTGCGTCCGGATGGCCAACCGTTGTTAAGGCATTTCCGCAAGGCCTAGACAACAGCTAAATTGTCGTTTGTTTTTTAGGGGCCGCGGTGTGATCACCGGGCCCCTTAACTTTTTCTGATNCAGTAATATTAAATCACTCATTAACCTTAAACTATCACCACTAGCGGCAAGCGTTGGCTTGCGTTTAGTCGATCAAATANAAGAAGTTTTGCACTTGACTTATCAATAATCAGGTNTTGTTGAGCGTGTGAATTTTGACGAAGATTATCGATAAATTTCCATACGAGGTTGAAGTAACCGAACATCTGTGGGTCAGCATGCCCGATGGCTGTCGACTTTCAGCCAAACTTTGGTTGCCCGTTGGTGCGGATCAAGAACCCGTGCCCGCGATCCTCGAATACATCCCTTACCGCAAAGGCGACGGTACCGCAAANCGCGACCAAGTCATCCACGCCTATTTTGCCGGGCACGGCTATGCGGGAATCCGTGTCGATATGCGGGGTACGGGAGATTCNGAAGGTATNCAACTAGATGAATACCTTCCGATAGAGCAGGANGACGGCCAGGCAGTGCTCACATGGATTGCGTCTCAAAACTGGTGCACGGGCGCAGTCGGGATGATGGGCATATCCTGGGGCGGAGTTGCGGCGCTACAGGCCGCAACCTATCGCCACCCGGCGCTTAAAGCCATCCTTCCNGTGTGCGCAAGTGACGACCGTTACTATGATGACGGCAGTTACTATCTTGGCTGCCTTTCCGGCCAGACTATTGGTTGGGGTGCAGTCATGTTTGGAAGAAATGCCCGGCCACCTGATCCTGTGGTGGCAGGTGAGGGTTGGCGCGAACAATGGCTNAGNCGTATGAGCGANCCGCCATTGTTCTTAGAAACTTGGCTGCGCCATCAACGGCGGGATTCATACTGGCTGCAAGGGACTGTGCAAGGTCAGTACGACAGGATCCAATGCCCCGTCTATGCGGTAACAGGTTGGGCCGATTGCTGGCCCAATACTGTCCTCCGGCTTCTAGAAAACCTCCCGACATCGCTCCCAAAGAAGGGCACGATCGGGCCTTGGGGTCATGCCTATCCCCACCACGGTATGCCAAAGCCTGCCATCGGCTTTCTTCAGGAAGCATTACGCTGGTGGGACCGATGGCTCAGAGGCATGGACAATGGGATTGATCAGGAATCCAGGCTCAACGCTTACATTCAGGAGCGAGTACCACCAGATGCCGGGCATTCAACTCGCCCAGGTCGCTGGGTAAGCGAACTGCAATGGCCTAATACACGACAGTCAGTTAAACGCTGGTTTATAGGCAATGAGCAGATCAGCGATCAGCCTGTTAGCAGTTCTTCGNTCATCATTAANTCTCCGCTTTCATGTGGACTGTGCTCGGGCGAATACATGCCATGGTATACGAGCGGGTTCTCACCACAACTGCCACTGGATCAGCGGGACGATGANGCACGATCTGTTGTTTTCGATGGTCCAATACTTGATAAGCCACTGGAGCTCCTTGGAACGCCTTCGGCGAAACTCTCGCTGACCTCTTCTGCTCCCAGCGGCCTGATCGTAGCCAGACTCTGTGACCTATGGCCCGACGGCGCTTCTACTCTCATATCCTTCGGCATCCTCAATCTTGCNCAGCGCNAGGNCCGGGAATCACCATTGCCAGTAGAGCCGGGCACCTGTTACCGGGTCAGGGTACGATTGAACGATACCGGCTATTCGCTAGCTCCCGGNCATCGCTTACGGCTTGCGCTATCAACAAGTTACTGGCCGATAGCCTGGCCCACGCCCGACGAGGGGTGGTTGACGCTTGATCCGAATGAAAGCGCTCTGGAATTGCCGGTATATGAAGACTCCAGCCNNANTGANCAAANNCTNTTTGCNGAGCCGGAACACGCGCCGTATATTCCAACCGAATCCCTGCGGCCCTCGCATCACGAGCGAACTATCACCAAGAATATTGCGACTGGAGAGAGCGTTTTGTGGCTGGTAAAAGATGCAGGGCGACAGCGCTTCTCGCATAACCAAATCGAGGCTGAGGAAGCCACCACGGAGCGCTATGTCATCGGAGAGACTGATCCACTTTCTGCGCGGGCTGAATATACAGCGCACCAGGTCATCGCAAGAGGAAACTGGCAAACCCGCACAGAAAGCAGTCTCACCGTCAGCTGCTCGCGTGAGCTTTTTCTGTTGGATGCCAAGTTAACGGCCTACGAGGGTGACAATGAAGTCTACTCACGAAGTTGGGCCACTGAGATCCCCCGGGATGGTTTTTGATTGGAAGCGGGTTTTGACGGCTCCCGTGATCGATAAATCAATTCCTGGCGGAGCGATCAATTTTTAGAGAATTTGGGGGGGGCTATGGCGCGCATCGCAGTGGGTGGCTTTCAACATGAGACCAACACCTTTGCCTCTACCAACGCAACCTTTGCCGATTTCGAGATACATGATGCCTGGCCTGGATTGACGCGAGGCCCAGAGCTTTTTGAGGCTGTTTCGGGCCTTAATCTCGGGCTTCAAGGTTTTATCAATTCGGCCCGCACCGATGAACATGATCTTGTACCGCTACTGTGGTGCTCTGCTGAACCATCCTCCTACGTCACAGAGGATGCCTTCGAGCGGATTATGGCCATGCTGGTCGAGGACCTGGAAAACAAAGGGCCATTCGATGCAGTATTTCTCGATCTTCACGGCGCAATGGTGGCGGAACATACCCAGGACGGTGAAGGAGAAACGCTGGAGCGCGTTCGCCATGTAGTCGGTCTTGATATTCCAGTCGTTAACACACTGGATCTGCACGCCAATATCACCGAGCGCATGGTCGCACTGTCCTCAGCCATGACGATATACCGCACCTATCCGCATGTCGATATGGAGATTACGGGCGAGCGTTGTTACCGGCTCCTGACCCGTCTTTTAGCGGGTGAAACTTTATATAAGGGTTTTGCGCGCTCGCCTTTTCTCGTTCCGCTGTCGGCGCAATGGACCGACGCCCAGCCGAATCGTTCTTTCTATGACCGCATAGTGGGCCAGGAACTGCAGGGCCTGGCGAATTCGGATCTGGCGCTCGGTTTCCCTCCGGCCGATATTCTTGAGTGTGGACCGGCCAGCGTGGCCTATGATCCCGATTCACTGCGGGCGCAGGAAGCAGCCGACCAAATCATGGATGCCTTCATTGCAGCAGAAGGCGATTTTGACAATACCTTGCTGAGTGCCGACCAAGCCGTGCAGCAGGCGATGACTGAAGCGACTGGCCCAGTGGTATTGGCAGACGCTCAGGATAATCCAGGAGCGGGTGGCACCTCCGATACGGTCGGTATATTGGAGGCGCTGGTGCGTAATCGTGCCCAGGGAGCAGCTCTTGGCCTGTTGTGGGATCCGGCTGTTGCAAGGGAGGCGCATGCGCTCGGGGAAAATGCCACCTTTGATGTGGCGCTAGGCGGCAAGTCAGGCCGGCCGGGACAGAGTCCGTTCCGGGGCCGCTTCAAAGTTGAACGGCTTGGCGATGGTGTGTTCGATTGCACTGGCGAGATGTATCGGGGGACACGCACAAATCTCGGGCCTACGGCTGTACTCACGGTAGTTGATGACAACTGCGATGTAAAAGTCGTAATCTCGAGCCAGCGTTTCCAGAATCTAGACCAGGCATGTTTTCGCCATATTGGAATCGAACCAACCGATCAACAAATCCTGGTGGTCAAAAGTACTGTACATTTCCGCGCCGACTATGGCCCGATCGCATCCAGGACCCTGGTTGTGGAATCTCCCGGTGAGCACCCCTGCCGCCTGACCAACCTGGACTATCGCCTACTGCGAGAGGGTGTGCGTCTGGGACCGATGGGCCCAGAGCATTGCCGCGATTAAAAAGAATTTCAGCATCGGACAACGCACTTCCTTTTTGAGGAGCAAGAAAGCTATGGATACGAGCAAATTGCAGATTGTTTACGAATTTCCAAGGGATGTGCGCGAAATTGAGAATACATTCATTCCTCTTGCTGACGGCGTGCGACTGGCAGCCAGGATCTGGATGCCAGAGGATGCTGAAGCTAAACCGGTTCCGGCGATTCTTGAATTTCTGCCATACCGAAAGCGAGACGGTACATCTGAACGGGATGCCCTCACCCACCCTTACTATGCGGGGCACGGCTATGCCTGTGTGCGGGTCGATATGCGAGGTTCCGGAGAATCTGACGGAATTCTTGATGACGAGTACCTGAAAATTGAACAGGACAACGCCCTGGAAGTGTTGCAGTGGATAACCGCCCAGCCCTGGTGCTCAGGCAATACAGGAATAATTGGCATTTCCTGGGGTGGATTCAATGGCCTACAAATTGCGGCCCGTAGGCCGACGTCTTTAAAAGCAATAGTGACCATCGCCTCGACCGATGATCGCTACAGCGATGACATCCATTACATGGGCGGGACAATGATTAATGACAATATGTCCTGGGGTGCGACTATGTTTGCCTTCAACTCAAGACCCCCTGACCCCGCGATCGTCGGCGAGAACTGGCGTGATCTATGGATGGCGCGGCTCCGGGCTAATGACCCCTGGGTTTTGAAGTGGCTTAAGCACCAAAGGCGCGATGAATTCTGGCAACATGGTTCGGTCTGCGAAAACTATGCTGACATCGAGTGCGCAGTTTATGCAGTCGGCGGCTGGGCTGACGGCTATTCCAATGCCGTGCCGCGCCTGCTCGCCAACCTAAAAAGCCCGCGCAAAGGCTTGGTGGGCCCCTGGGCCCACAAGTACCCTCATTTTGCCCTGCCGGGGCCCCGCATTGGCTTTCTGCAGGATACTCTTCGGTGGTGGGACTACTGGTTAAAGGGGCAGGATACGGGCATCATGGATGAGCCACAGTACCGCGTCTGGATGCAGGACAGCATCGAACCTCTGCCCCAGTATCAATTCCGACCGGGTCGGTGGGTGGCAGAAGCTTCCTGGCCCAGCGCCCGAATCAACAGCAAGACGTTGTTCCTTAATCGCGCCACCCTCGAAGAGGTTGCGCGAGCTTCAGAAACATTGAACATTCATACGCCGCAAAACATGGGTGCACGACAAGGCGAGTGGTGTGGCCATGGGCTGGACCCAGACGGGCCCGCAGACCAGCGNGAAGATGACGGCTGTTCGGTAACCTTNGACTCGGCCCCGTTAGATGCGCCACTTGAAATCTTGGGAGCTCCAGTGCTCACTCTGCAGTTGAGTGCCGACAAACCAAATGCGTTTATTGTGGCCCGACTGAACGACGTAGCACCAGATGGCGCTTCTACTCGAGTCACCTATGGCGTGTTGAACCTTACCCATCGTAACGGTCACGAACACCCCGAAGCACTGCTTCCGGGTGAGGCCTATGAGATACACNTTCAGTTAAACGACATCGCCCACGCTTTTAAAGCCGGTCATCAGATTCGGATCAGTTTGTCTAACACGCTGTGGCCACTGTTTTGGCCATCACCCGAACCAGTGACTTTGGAACTGGAGACCGGAAAAAGCTCTCTGGCGCTACCGGTACGCACCAATCACGACGGGGACGAAAAATTGCAGGCGTTCGAACCTGCGCAGAGTGCGCGGCCGGAAGCAGCACAGTTGATTTCGCCAGAACACTTCGAACGCAAAATTGAACGCGACGATGCCGATGGCAAGACCCGCCTTACGGTAATAGCGGATACTGGAATTGCTCACCTTACGGAACTCGGCTGGGAGCATGGCTCAGTCTCGAGGCAATATTATGAAATTACCGACGGCGAANCCAACTCCAATCATGCGCACTTGCACTGGACTATGCACTTTCGACGGCCCGATCATGGGCTGGATGTCCGCACCGAGACCCACTCGATTCTGAAATCCACTGAAACTGAATTTATTTTTTCAGGGTCATTGGAAACTTTCGAAGGTGAAGAAAGCATTTACTCAAAAAAATGGAAAAAGAATTTCCCAAGGCAAATGAATTGATCTGTATTTGTCTTAAGTTGATTATTTTTTTAAATCAATGGCTGGCAAATAGCCTCTTCATTGCTGCCGGAGCCTCAATTGTCGTCATAAACGATGCGTTTTAATATGTTGCGGTTTGATATATTTCTATACACGATGATAATATTTCAATCTACCCGATCTCAAAAAGCGAGTTCTTGTGGGTAAAGTTATAGTCTCTTTCAAATTAGTGGATTCTTAGCTTACCCAGGCAATATTGAAAAAGCTGTGCTGACCAGGCAAGATCTTTAGTTTTCAATCAGTGACAACAGCTACACTTTCCTTAGGATCAATTATTAAAGATAAGAAGGTCTCATGAAAAAAATTATTTTCCCTCTGTTTTTGTTTTGTTTATTAACTCCTATCGGCTTTGCTCAAACTACTGCTGGAGTTATCCAAACCCAAATGAGTTTGGATGCCAATTTTGAAATTGACGTTAAAAAGGCTCAGGTGATTGACAATGTGTTAACCGTTGTTTTTGTTTTTAGAAACACTTCTGGAACCACAGCTACAATCAGCATGCTTCCTTCGGAAATGTATTACATTGATTCCACTCAAAACAAAAAATACCACATCTTAAAAGATGAAAACGGAGCTTTCATCATGGCTCCTTCTTTATATTTTGGAAAATTAGAATTTCAAGTAGAAGCAGGCAAATTGAAACTGGCTTGGATAAAAATGCCAGCACCAGATGCAGGCGTAGAAACTATCAATATTAATCTGCCTGGATCCCTTCCTTTTGAAAANCTTAANATTTCTAGATGAAGTTTCTGATTCCCATCATTCTTTTCACTTTGTTTCTCATTCCTCAAACTCAAGCTTGGGATGCAGATAAACCTTTTGATTCTGGTGCTGCAGCNGCTGCACAATCTGCTCTAAAGGCATTAGGTNAAAACAAGGGAGCGTTAAAAATNANTTCTACCAACCCTTTATCTCTCCAATCAGAGTCTCTANCTATCAAAGGCCTATCAGGCTTAACCCTTAAAGCTGATGTTCAAGANCTCAACAAAGCCATAGACAATTTAAANGCCGAAGTCACTCAAACCAAAATCANAATTGATTTATCNGGTGATGTTCTTTTTGATTTTGACAAAGCTGACTTAAAACCAGAGGCCTTAGAGAGTTTAAANTCACTAGCCACNATNGTGAAACAAAAAGCCACAAAGGTAGAAATCTTCGGCCACACAGATTCCAAAGGCAGNGANGTCTACAATCAAAAACTTTCAGAAAAACGANCCTTGAGTGTAAAAGNCTGGCTTCTTACAAATACAGGTTTCTCAAAAGACCTCATTCACACCAAAGGCCTAGGGGAAACCCAACCTCGAGCCCCAAATAAAAAAGAAGATGGCTCTGACAATCCTGAAGGCAGAGCTCAAAATAGAAGAGTAGAAATTTTGGTCTTTGTCCAAAGNTGATTTTCCGTAGCCCCTGCCGCTGACACCAGAACCCTTAGGCAAGTATTCCGGCACAAGGAGACTCGAACCGGATCACTCGAAGGAACGGCGGCCCTCGGCGACCAGACGGAGAAATCTTCAGAGTTGGGCACGAACGCGCTATGCTAGCGCCATGATCGACGATCCTGTCCAGTTCAGCCAGCGCATGCACCAGCTGCCACCTTACCTCTTCGGCAGCATTAACCGTCTCAAGGACGAGAAGCGCCGCGACGGCATCGACATTATCGACATGGCGATGGGCAACCCGACGGACCCTACGCCGGACCCGATCATCACCAAGCTCTGCGAGGTGGCCCAGGACTCGCGCAACCACCGCTACTCCTCAGCCGCCGGCATCTACAACCTTCGTCGAGAGGTCGCGAAGTTCTATCGCAAGCATTGGGAGATCGACGTCGACCCCGAGTCCGAAGTCATCGCGACTATCGGATCGAAGGAGGGCATCAGCCACCTCTGCCTCGCTCTCCTCGGACCCGGCGACACGGTCTTTGTTCCCGCTCCCTCCTATCCGATTCACGCCTACGGTGTCGTGATCGCGGGCGGCCAGTCCATCGCTGTCCCGGTCCAGGACAACGACAAGTTCCTGCAACAGATCGACGATACCTGCCGGACGCAAAACCCGCAGCCAAAGGCCCTCTTCCTTAATTACCCGCACAACCCGACCTGCCACTGTGTCGAGCCGGAGTTCTTCACCGAGGTCGTGAAACTGGCGAAGAAGCACGGCCTGATCGTCGTCCACGACTTTGCCTACGGACAGATTACCTTCGACGGCTACCGGGCTCCGAGTTTTCTGGCAACGCCGGGCGCCAAGGACGTCGGCTGCGAATTCACGACGATGTCCAAGTCCTTCAACATGGCGGGTTGGCGCATCGGATACTGCGTCGGCAACCGGAAGATCATCGACGCGCTCGCCGCAATCAAGGGCTACTACGACTACGGCATCTTCCAGGCAATCCAGATCGCGTCGATCATCGGTCTACGCGAGTGCGACGAGTTCACGGTCGCGCAGGCAAAGAAGTACGAGGAGCGCCGCAACGCTCTGCTCGAGGGGATGGAGCGCCTCAGCTGGACGGGCACCGAACCTCCGCGTGGCGGCATGTTCGTCTGGGCCCGCATTCCGCAGGAATTCCAGGAGATGGGCTCGATGGAGTTCGCGCGGCGCCTCATGGAGGACGCCGAGGTCGCCGTCGCTCCGGGCGTCGGCTTTGGTCCTCAGGGTGAAGGTCATCTGCGACTCGCCCTGATCGAAAACCGACAGCGCCTCCAGCAAGCGGTACGACAGATCGGACGCGCGTTCACACGCTTGCGCGCGGGCGCCGCTTCCTGACGAGTGCCGCCGCCGGAATCTGTCAGGGGACCTCGTCGAGTGTATAGGCAGAATAAACGCCCTTTTTGCCCGGGTCCAGCGGTAGCTTGCCGCCCACTGCCCACCGCAGGCCGGACAGGTTTCGATCGATTCGGCACAGGGCCTGCTCAACGTTGCCGGGACCATCGGCTGCCTAGGTAGAATCTGAATTAATTTCGCTGTTGCGAAAAGCAACGGTGGATTGCCCGCCCATTATTCTCACCTCGCTGCTGACCTCCGGCGTGCTGGCAACAACCTCCCCACGGCGGATAACAAATAGCCGGTTTGCCCGAATACGTATTGCCTCGATGGGGTCGGCCGCCTGCAGAATAACCATGTCTGCGTTACACCCTGGCGCGAGCCCGTAGTCCTCTAACTGCAGCGCACGCGCCGCATTAACCGTTACCGCGTCAAACATGCTCCTGGCCTCGTCAATGCCCGTCATTTGTCCCACATGTAGCCCCATGTGGGCCACCTCAAGCATGTCATGGCTACCAAACGAGTACCACGGATCAAGCACACAGTCATGGCCAAATGCCACATTGATGCCTTGTTCCAGCATTTCCTTAACCCGGGTCAGCCCCCGCCTTTTGGGGTAGGTTTCCATACGCCCCTGAATAGTGATATTGATCAGTGGATTGGCAACAGCAGAAACTTCTGCCTCTTCGATCAGTGCCATCAGTTTCCCGGCATAGTAATTATCCATCGAGTGCATCGAAGTCAGATGCGAGCCGCAAACCCGGCCCTGCATTCCCAACCGCTGGGTCTCAAACGCGAGGGTTTCAATATGGCACGAATGAGGGTCATCAGTTTCGTCACAATGCATGTCAACCAGCAGGCCTCGCTCGGCGGCTATTTCACACAAAGCCTTAACGGACCGGGTGCCCTCTGCCATCGTTCGCTCAAAATGAGGGATGCCACCGACCACATCAACACCCAGGTCCAGTGCTTTAGTCAATAAAGCCTCTGCCTGCGGGTAACGGTAGTAGCCGTCCTGAGGGAACGCAACCAGCTGAATGTCCAGGTAAGGGCGCATTTCTTCGCGAACCTCGAGCAATGCCTGAACCGCCAGCAGTGTCGGCTCACAAATATCGATGTGAGCCCGAATCGCCAGATTGCCCTTGGCTACAGCCCACCGACATAACAGCCGAGCCCGGCG
Organism: Acidiferrobacteraceae bacterium; assembly: GCA_002729195.1. Taxonomy (GTDB): domain Bacteria; phylum Pseudomonadota; class Gammaproteobacteria; order Arenicellales; family UBA868; genus UBA12578. Next base: position 3,081 of record PBTT01000032.1, on the reverse strand, counting down.
CTGGATGTCCGCAAAATCGAGATGCGGTTTGAGCTCACCCCAGAGCGCTATGCCCTCGAGCAGGGTGCCGCTCTGGTTGACCCGTGGCCGCCCGTAAGTCAGCGTCGCATCCATGTGGAAATGACTGTCTATAAACGGTGGTGTCACAAGGCAACCGTTTGCCGAGATCTCCTTCACCGCCGTAGCATCAAGAGATGGTGCAACCTCTATGATCCTGCCATCCTTGCAGGCAATGTCCTGCTCTTCTTTACTGTCCTTGAGCCGGCACTGCCGTACGATCAGATCAAACATATTCCAGCACTCCGTTTGTGTAACAGTTGAGGTCCGCTATGACTAAGGCCAATAAGCCCCCAAGACACTGATTGTCATGCTGGCTCGGGTGGTAATAGCCCGCAGAATCCGAGTAACCAACACCCGTCAATATACGCAAGAACTGGCTGGACAATCACGATCCACCTGTCAGTAACAACGCCTGTCGCTGGCCGTTCACTTCGATCTTGCCGCCGCGCTGGCGAATTGCTACTTCGCGCCCATCGAGCAGGGTTTGTGCCTGACTCGCCGGCACACCAGTGCGGAAGGTTGACGAATCGCTATACACCAGCCAACGGCCATCCCCGAGAGCGACCCCGATACCCCTATCGACTTTGATAGGCCGAATATCCCGCCAATCGATGCCTTTAAGTATCTGTGTCAGTTTGCGATAGGTTTTTCCTGCCGGCTTGATCTCAAGTGGCGCCTGGCGGGCAGCCTTGCGGTACAGGGAATTGGTGGCAAACGCAGAGATTTGCTTGCGCTCACCGCCTTTTTCGGTTGGCGGATCATACAAAGTGTGCCAGAACACGCGCTCAATACCGTAAGCCAGAGCCAGTATCACTGTTCGGGCGAGAATCTCTGCCTGCCATTCGGGGCTGAGAAAAGACTCCTTACCTGCCGCGGGCACACTGGTCTCGGTCAGCCACACCGGCTTACCCCGGGCCAATTCCTGCACCCGGCGCAGGGTCAGTTCCACAGCTCCGGCATCACGCCCAGTGTGGTAGGCATGGACGGACAGAATGTCGATAGCGGCAAGTAACCCGGGCACGGCTAATAGATCACGCAGGTAGCGATAGCCGAATTCTTTAGTTACACGGTAGAGGCCGCCGTTGAGAACGCGTGCCCCGGGGTCGGCGCTTTTGATGGCGCGTGCGGTCAAGATGACTATTTCGGCGAACTGCTCAGGCGTACAGAAATTGCTCCGTTTGCTGACCCGGGGGCTGCCCGAATTCTTAAGGTCAGGCTCGTTGTCGACCTCCCAGAAACGCACGCCCCGAAGCAACCCAGGCATGTCGTTGAGTCCATCACCATCGTAGCGTTCCACTGCAGCGCGAACGAATTCGACATAGCGCTCCCTGGCGTCACCCTGCAACACATAGCGGCTGGTGAAGTCCCGGGATTTGTTGCCCGGCCACGGGCCAATCATCACCACCGCCTCAAGCCCGACACGCTGTACTGCCTGCAACCACAGGTCGGCCCGGGCAAACGAGCGAGCCTCGCGCTCCCAGCGGTCCCAACTCAGGCGCGGAAAGGCCACGGTGTGGCCGCGGGTCCAGCGGGCACCTACTTGCGCCGCCGCCTGCCCTTGCTGATCCAGCAAACGGCGTAGTACCTCGAGTTTGACCCCGCGGCGCTCGAACTTTTCCGGAAACGAGATCGCCTCATTGATACCGAATACTTCGATTACGGGGCCACGGGGCCGGTATGCGCCGGTGAGTTGCTGGGCAACAGCAACCAGGCACTGGCACCACAGCCCCAAGGCCAGGACAGTTACCAGCGCTATCCTGGTGACGGGGCACCAACAGCCCCGGGTAAGATGATTATTAATGGCCACAGTCAGGGTGTTAGGTGGCGACGCTTCTGCTTGCAGTTGAATCTTACATCTCGATTTCGACCAACGCCCCGGCAGGCAAGTCAAAAGAATCGACGATAGTCATCACAGGGCCTTTTCGCACTGCCTGGTAATCAACTTTATAAGTACCTGCCTGTAAAGGTATAGGGCCCCAACCCTTTTGCAACTTAACCGAGGCCTCAACCTCACCCGCTTCATTAAGGCGCGAGAACTCCACCATATAAGGGGGCTCAGCCCCATCCGCATAACTAAAACCAACGCCGGTATTTACTGGAAACTTTGCCAACTGACCGGCTTTGATGGTGACAGCCCCTAATGGAGAGTCTGTCGCGCCATGCTTCGACTGGCGATAGACCAATTGATACTCCCCTTCTGGAACGATCTGCGGCTTGAACTCAAAATTGCTGACTTTGAAAGCCACCTGGCCATCGGCATCCAATAACTGCCACCATCTTCGGCGAATCTCCGGCACCCAGTCGGCCCGTACCAACTGCAAACCGGTCGCCACGGTTAATTCGTTCAACTGATCCATCTGGACATCAATTGGGCCGAGGTTTACCGGTGTTGTTCGATGCTCATTTTGATACCAGATCAGGTCATATCGACCCACGGGAACCACCTGTGCCGCCAGATCACGAAACCAAACCCCGGGCCTCTTTCCCGGGTTGTCGTCTGCCGCCTTCAGACCCCACCAATAAGGGGTTTGGACCCATTGGGGCATTGTCAGGCGCACGCCGGTTACAACGGGAACTTCTACTACCTCGCCGGACTTAACCTGCACAATCTGCCCGGTAATAACTTGCGCTGCCCGATGTTCGTTCTGATGCCACACCAACTGGTAAGCTCCTGCTGGTACTTTCTGTGGTGCGACACCCTGGCGCGCAAACTTGTAGAGAATCTCACCAGATTCGACGTCTGATAAGGCCCAGTATCTGGGTTCCTCTACCCATGCCGCGGGCAACAGTTGAACCGTCCCCGGACCTTTGGCTTTAATTTTTATAGAGGTAGACGATGAAGCGACTTCTTGCACAACCGGCTCTGGCTCAGGCGCTTTTTCTATTTTCACCTGCTCGACTACGCTCTGCTTGACGGTCTTTAGCGCATCAAGCAACTCGCCGGCAGTGTCGGCAGTAAAATAGGCGCCGCCACCGGCATCGGCGATGCAGGACAACTTCTCTACCTGGTGATCCATCAAG
>PBTT01000031.1 GCA_002729195.1 Acidiferrobacteraceae bacterium | reverse complement strand
TAGAAGGAGAAGCTGCACAACTGGCCACAACCCAGGCACAGCAACAACAACAACTGCTTGAACTCGAGTCTGTGCGGGTTGGGCTAAGCGATGACTTGAATCGCCTGCAGGGGGTGCTTGACCTTGAACAACGAGAACGCGCAACCCTTGCCCAGAAAGTTGTGACCTTGGAGTTGGCCCGTCACGAGACCCTTACCCACCTGAACGGGCTACTCACTCAGCTAAACAGCGAGAATCAGAGCCTGGACACTAGCCTCAGGCAGTTGCGCAATGAAAAGTACCGAGCCGAAGTAACACTGCAGGACCGCGCACGGCAAATCGAATCACTCTCCCAGCAAGTCGAAACATTGCTGAGCGAAAAACGAAGCCAACGACAACCCGCGCCGCCAACGGTGGTCGCCGGCAACTCAGTTGCGCCCCCTGCGCCAACCATTGCAGCCGCAGAGAATCCGCCAGCACAAAAACTATCCGCTACTGCCGAGAAAACCAGCACCAACTTATCGACAGCCACTGCCACCTCGCTGGCTGCCCCCGAGACCGGCAATGCAGTGCACGATGTCGAGCCCCGACCGGTCGCCGGCAACCCTAAGCCGGTCTATCCGCGACTCGCGATCCGTCGGCAGTTAGAGGGCACAGTAATCCTCACCATCGACGTGTTGCCCTCGGGCAAGGTCACAAACATCTCAGTGGAGACTGGCAGCGGCTTTTCGCTACTCGACCAGGCGGCGATAAAGGCAGTGTCACAGTGGCGGTTTACACCAGCCCATCGGGTCGGTACCCCAACGATAGCGGTGACCCAGTCTATCCAGTTCCAACTAGACGGCCGCAGCTGAACATCACCAACAATGCTCAAATAACGCCTTCGCTGCGCAGTTGTGCAATATGCTTGTCACTATAGTTAAGGGCTTGCACCAACACTTCGCTGGTGTGTTCCCCGAGTAACGGTGGGGCCCTGTCACAGTTAGGCGGGGTACCTGTCAGCTTGAGCGGGCTGCCTAACATCTCTAATTCCCCGAGCGAGGGGTGGGCCGCTTTTACCCGCATGCCTCGATGGCGCACCTGTGGATCATTCAGAGTCTCATTGATTTGATTGATCCGACCACAGGGAATGCCAACTCCTTCGAGTAGTGTCAGCCACTCATCGGTGGCCCGCCGGGCCATCACCCGCTCTAGTTCCGGCACCAGATTGTCCCGGTGGCGCACCCTGTCTGCGTTTCGGCTAAACCGTTTGTCATTAGCAAGCTCGGGGCACCCTGCCAGAACGCAGAACCGTTCGAATTGTAGGTCGTTACCTACCGCCAGTATCAAGTGGCCATCGCGGGTGGTAAACACCTGGTAGGGAACGATATTAGGGTGGGCGTTACCCAGACGCACTGGCGCATCACCAGAGGCCAGGTAGTTCATCGCCTGGTTAGCAAGCACCGCAACCTGGCAGTCGAACAAGGCCATATCGATGTACTGTCCCTCGCCTGAACGCTCCCGCCCCAACAACGCGGCCTGGATGGCCGATGCCGCGTACAGTCCGGTGACAATATCGGCAATAGCAACGCCCACTTTCTGCGGACCGGCACCGGGCACGCCATCGGCCGCGCCGGTGATACTCATTAGCCCCCCGAGCCCCTGGATCATAAAGTCATAGCCGGCTTTATCTGCGTAGGGGCCATCCTGGCCAAAGCCTGTAATCGAGCAATACACCAGTCCTGGGTTGAGCCGTTGCAGCGAGCCATAGTCCAAGCCGTACCGCGCCAAAGTCCCCACCTTGAAATTCTCTACNAGGACATCGCAATACCGCGCGAGATCACAGATGATTTCCTGCCCCCGGGGATTAGCGATATTGATGGTGACAGACCGTTTGCCGCGGTTGGCGCCAAGAAAATATGCCGCCTCTTTAGTNTCANTACCAGNGCTATCTTTNNCAAAAGGTGGGCCCCAACTGCGGGTATCNTCTCCCTGGCCCGGCCGTTCGATCTTGATTACCTCTGCGCCCAGGTCNGCCANCATCTGNGTNCACCANGGACCGGCAAGAACCCGACTGAGGTCCAGCACCCTGATATGAGACANCACGCCCATCGTATCAATTGCTGAACGCTGGGATCCCGGTCTGGGCCCGGCCGAGTATCAACGCGTGTACATCGTGGGTACCCTCGTAGGTATTTACCGCCTCCAGATTCATCAGGTGGCGAATCACATGATATTCGTCGGACACACCGTTGCCGCCGTGCATATCCCGAGCCAGGCGTGCTATATCCAGCGCTTTGCCACAGTTGTTGCGCTTTAACAGNGATATTGCCTCCGGNGCGGCGCGNNCNTCGTCAANTAACCGCCCCAAACGCAGACAGGCGTTCAGCCCCAGGGTGATCTCGGTCTGCATGTCGGCAAGCTTCTTCTGGATCAACTGGTTGGCGGCGAGCGGCCGNCCGAACTGCGACCGCTCGAGCACATAACTGCGCGCAGCGTGCCAGCAAAACTCCGCTGCCCCCATGGAGCCCCAGGCAATACCATAGCGGGCTCGGTTGAGGCAGCCGAACGGCCCCTTGAGNCCGCTGNCGCCNGGCAACAGGTTCTCTTGCGGTACAAATACGTCATCCATCACGATCTCNCCGGTTACCGAGGCCCGCAGCGAGAACTTGCCTTCGATCTTCGGTGCGGACAGGCCTGCCATACCCTGTTCCAGGAGGAACCCACGAATCGCCCCCTCGTCATCTTTGGCCCAGACCACGAAAACATCGGCGATCGGCGAGTTAGTGATCCACATCTTGGCCCCAGCTAGGCGATAACCCCCGTCCGTGGCGTGGGCGCGAGTCTGCATAGCGCCGGGATCCGAGCCGTGATCAGGCTCAGTCAGGCCGAAACAGCCCACCCATTCACCGCTGGCGAGTTTCGGCAGGTACTTATCGCGCTGCGCCTCAGAGCCGTAGGCGTGAATAGGGTGCATAACCAGACTCGACTGCACGCTCATCATAGACCGATACCCCGAATCAACCCTTTCGACTTCACGTGCGGTGAGACCGTAGCAGACGTAATTAAGGCCAGCACAACCGTAACCGTCTATGGTCGACCCCAACATGCCCAGAGCGCCCATCTCGGCAAACAAGCCGCGGTCTACCGTCTCGTGGCGGTGTGCCTCGAGAATCCGCGGCTGCAGTTGCTCCTGGCAGAAACGGCGAACGCTATCGCGGACTAGGCGTTCATCATCGGTCAAGGATTCCTCAAGCAGCAACGGATCCATCCAGTCAAAACTCACCCCCTGGGCATCACTCATATTCGGCCTTCCTCTGGTTGGCGGGCACCGCTAGCACTCGTCGATGCGCCTTGCACGACAGTATAATGCGTCGCCTTACGTTCCCCGAACTGTTCTCTGCGGTACTCCAGCGGACCCTTACTTGCCCATGACCATCGAACAAATCTGGCCACTGGTGCAGGTTATTCTGATCGACATTGTCCTTGCCGGCGACAACGTCATTATTGTCGGCCTGGTCGCTGCGACTGTACCGCCGCAGCAGCGCCCACGCGTCATCCTNGCAGGGATCGGTGCCGCCGCCGTCCTGCGGATCGGCTTTGCCCTGGTCACGGTGCAACTATTGCAGATCATCGGCCTGATCCTGGCCGGCGGGCTGTTGCTGCTGTGGGTATGCTGGAAACTCTGGCGTGAACTTCGGGCCACCGGGATGGCTGGCACAACGTCCGCCGACAATTCCCCGGCGCCGAAATCGATCGGCCAGGCAATTTTCCAGATTATGTTGGCCGACGTTTCCATGTCGCTGGATAATGTGCTGGCGGTAGCGGGAGCGGCCCGAGAGCATACCCAGACCCTTGTTATCGGGCTAGCCCTGTCGGTAGCGCTGATGGCTTTCGCGGCAACCCTGGTGGCCCGCCTGCTGGAACGCCACCGCTGGATTGCATACCTGGGGCTTGGGGTTATATTCTACGTAGCGGTAACCATGATCTGGGCCGGTGCCCAACAGGTGATCGCGACTACCATCAGCTGAAGAGCTTGGCCTGAATGAAAAACTCGACATGAAACCCGGAAACTTGCCAACCNTGCTTTGGGTCCTCGTGCTCCTTTCTTTTGCTCCAGTAGGCGTGCACGCCCAGTCTGAAGACCTCGAACGCGCAGTCAATGCCTACAACTCGGGAGACTACGCGACCGCTGTCTCCCTGTGGCAATTCCACGCCCACCAAGGAAACCGCGAAGCCCAATATGCCATGGGTGTGGCCTACCACGAGGGCAATGGTGTAAGCCGCGACCTCGAAAAGGCGCTGTCGTGGTTCCGCCAGGCCGCCGAGTCCAGCCATCCAATAGCCATGTTCAACCTCGGCGTGGCCCGTTGGGAGGGTCGCGGGGTCAAGCAAAGTTTCGCCCGTGCCGTGGACTGGTGGGAACAGGCCGCCGGGCAGAACCACGCGCTTTCGCAATACAACCTGGGACTGGCCCACTATCTCGGCAAGGGCGCCGAGCGCGACATCGACAAGGCGCGGCACTGGCTGACCCGGGCCGTCGACCAAGGGCATCAAGATGCACGACGGGTGCTCAGCATTATCGGTGGTGAACGCAGCGATACTGCCACCACCGCTGGCGCAGAACCCTCCACTAGCGCAGCCAACGCCGGTGACAGCACAGCAACGAACGAGAGCATATCGCCAGACCAGGTCATCGAGGCCGCCTTCAGTGCAGCCAACGTCGCTGACAAACCGCTCACGGTCCGCAACGAGCCTCGTGCCAGCGCTGCAGCCATCAATACCATTGCCGCAGGTACGCCAGTGCAGATCATTGGGCTTATCGGCGCCTGGGCACAGGTCAAGATCCCCGGTGGCAGTCCCGTCTGGGTCTTCGGCAGTTATGTCGACGGTGCGCCCACCGGACGAATCACCGGAGATCGTGTTCGTGCCCGCACCCAACCGAGTACCGGATCCGATTCAACTATTGCCGGTAATTTCAACAAGGGCGCGGCTGTCACCGTGCATGACGAATCGGGGGACTGGAAAAAAGTCAGTGCACCCGAGGTCATCAAAAATTGGGTCCCAAGCAGTGGGCTCACCGTTCACCGGGCGGTGACCCGAGGCTGGATGGCGACCTGGGATGCCGCTGTCAATCCCGACCGCAAGGCAACAGGCACCGACACAACGACCGAGGTCGAAGCACAGTTCAATATAGCTTGGGTCAAGCAAGCTAACACCCGGGTGTTCGGTCGGCCAGATGAAAAAGCCCCCGTCATCGGTCAGTTGGACGCAAACACCCCGGTCAAAGTAATTGGTCGCAAGGGCGACTGGGCATTGACCAAGACACCCGGTGGCCTCGATGTCTGGGTCTACGGCAANTTCGTCACCGAGCACTATGACGCTGCCACCATCAATGATGACCGGGTCCACATCCGCTCACTGCCATCAACAGCGAAGGACTCTGACGTCCTGGGCCTGCTGGACAAGGGTGCGGGCGTGCAAGTCATCAGCCGCAAGGGTGACTGGATACGCCTGCGGGTACCACACTCGGTAGCGGGCTGGATCGCACTGAACCAGTTGACCGCGCCGGAAAAACCAAATGCAAACTGGCAGGCCGACTGGGATGCGGCGCGGGCACAGGCCAAGCAGTGAGTTCGTATTTCAGTTTGCACTCTCGCTGAGCCGGTATGTCCGCACCACGGTTGCAGCGACGTCCACAGCGGCTCACCTGCGCAGTGCTAGTGGTAACAGGGTTCGTGCTATTTCTAACTGCAGCGCAAGCAGACCGCTCACAAGCCCAGAGCCAACTGGCTGCCGGCCACTACTCCGAGGCGCTGGCCGAAGTGAACCTCCTACTGATACAACATCCCGATGATGCCGAGNTAGCATTTCTCAGAGCCCAAATCCTCACGGCCAGCGGTCAAAACGAGGCCGCCATCTCCACATACCGCACCCTTGTTCAACGCTTCCCAAAAAACCCTGCACCCTATAACAACTTGGCCACCCTGCTGGCAGCACGGGGAGAATTCACGAGCGCGGCAGAACAACTGCTNACNGGCCTGCAGATCGATCCGGTGTACCAGGTCCTGCTCAACAACCTCCTCGCACTTTATGCCCACGAGGCAGCTGTGGCCTATCAACGAGCCCTCGATCCCGCTGACACTAGCGCGGCAACAGCCGNCCCCCCAGATCTGACTGTGCTGCAGTCGCTGGGGACCAAGTGACACGGCCGTAGCAACTNACACCCGCAAAAAACAGACAAAAAAGCCCGGTTTTGAGATAACCNGTCGGGAAAGGTACACTCTCGTCCGCCCGGATACTGAATGACCCACCCCTACAGGGCAGTCAATGAAGCGCCTGCANCCCCATTTTTTTGCCGTTTGTACGACGCTGTGCGTCGCCGTGCCAGCGCCCGTTATTGCACAGGACAAACTCGACTACGAGGATCGCCTGCTAGAACAAGCAGCTCTGGTACTGGCCGGTAACTGGCAAACAGCTGAATCGGGCCTGAGTTCGCTGTTGGCCGACTTTCCGATAAGCCGTGTCGGGCACTTGCTCCGCGCCGATCTGCTCGCGGCCTTGGCTGGCGCAAACCACCGCCCGGCCAACATTAGCAGCGCCGCGGCAAAACACAAGACCGCTGCACTGCTTGAGCAACTGCGAGTCCGTTGGCAACATCGGCAGCAATACGCGGCCAACCAAGGCGCAAGATTTCCCGCTCACCTGCTGGTGGCGGCCAACAGCACACCGGTGGTCGTTTACCTTGACCTGCCCGCATCACGCCTTTACGTGTTTGGCAACCAGGATGGGCAGTTGCGGCAACTTGCCAACTTTTACGCCACTATCGGGCGCAAAGGCTTTGGTAAAGAACGTGAAGGTGACCTCAAGACACCTGTTGGCGTCTACCGCATTACTTCCTATATTCCGGGCCGCAGGCTGGATGCCCGCTACGGACCTGGTGCGCTGACGACCGATTACCCGAATGCACTGGACCAAACACTCAGCCGTACCGGTTCCGGCATCTGGCTGCACGGCACTGAGCCAGGCTGGGTCAACCGCGCACCGCGCGCGAGTGAAGGCTGTGTGACCCTGTCCGACATCGACTTCAACCGCTTGTACCAACTGACCGGCGGCGTCGGAACACACGTACCCGTCATCATTGATGATAAACCGGAATGGATATTACCGAACGAATTGTTGGATAGACGTCGCACAGCACGCAACATAGTGCAAAACTGGCATCACTCCTGGCTGCAGGGTGATATCAAAGCGCTTGCGCGCTACTACAACACCAGCACGCCAATACCACAAAACATTCCCTCGAGCACGCAGGCAACCTGGCTTGGTGACCGAACCGAGATCTTTGGCTACCCCGGCCAGGGGGAAACGCTGCTTGCGCGCATCGTCATGGACCAGTCTGCCGGCANCAGCCTGGAGCTGGAACAGTACTGGCAAANAACCGCCACCGGGCGCTGGCAGATCGTTGCCGAGCGCCAGTCACTGACTCGAGACCAGAGGCAGATCGCAGCAAGCACTACCCTGGCCGACCCGCAGCCCGACTCCGGAACCTGACCCACCGCAGCTGGAATNCCCCGCCAGCCCCTTAATAACCCCGCACTCGGTCGACCAGGTACGGTAGTGGCTGACCTGCCCGCTGGCGTGCGATGCCCTGTGCTACAAACCGAGCAGCGGTCGGTGGGTGGGTGATACTGGCAACATGCGGGGTGAGTGTCACTGCCNGGTGCTGCCAGAACAGATGGTTCGGCGGCAGCGGCTCAACTTCAAAAACATCCAGTGCTGCGGCTTCCACCTGTCCACTGTCAAGTGCAGCCACGAGGTCGGCCTCATTAACGAGTCCGCCGCGACCAACGTTGACCAAAAATGCCCCGCGCGGCAACGCGGCCAGGGTCTCGCGGTTAATGATGTACCGAGTCTGTCCGGTCAACGGTAGCAGTACCACCAGGATGTCCGATTGCCCGAGAAACTTCGCCAAAGCACGTTCACCTGCAAACATGCGCACGCCGTCCATGGCTTTTGCCGTGCGGCTCCAACCGATGACGCCATAATCGAGCACCCGCAGTTGCGTGGCGAGCTTCGAGCCAAGAACCCCCATACCCATGATGCCAACGGTGGTCTGGGATGCTGGCACCTGTGGCAATTCCTGCCACAGCCGGCGCTGCTGCTGCTGCTGGTAACGGTGCATGCGCCGATGGAACCGCAAGACCTGGTACAGCACATACCCGACCATGCCAGCGGTCAGTTCCGGCTCGACCATGCGTACGATCGGTACCTGAGCGGGCAGTGCCGGGCACTCGAGCAGCGTATCGACGCCAGCGCCAACCGAAAAAATCACCTGTAGGCGATCGAGCCCGTCGAACAAGTCAGCCGGTGGTGCCCACAGGAGCGCGTACTCGATTTCGCGCGGGTTACCCGTCTTTGGCCAGATGCGTACCTCGAGATCTGGCATCAATCCGGCAAAGGCCTCCAGCCACTGCGGGTCACGACCGAAATCGCTCTTTAGCAACAACACTGCACGGTCGCTACCTGGCACAGATATCTCTCCACCTCATCTTTCGGTTCACCGAGTCTCGCACGCACTTCTCATTGTGTCACTGCCACCGAAAAGCTGTGGCAAACCCCAGGTCCGTGGATACTGGCACTTGCGAGTGCAAGATAATGCAGGTCGCCTGTGGGAAATTNCCCTGCCCGGATACCCCTTGTGAGGCGACCGATGCCTGCTTTAGACTCACGCAGGCCCTTCAGTGTGCGTGAAGAATCGGCAATTAGCGATAAAATCGCACCCTGGCCTACAGACCCGGCCCAAAATCGGCAAACAGGAATCAAAATGATTCCCGGGCGGTAAGAAATTCCNCNTTAAGGGGGGGAATACCAAAGNATGACTGGCAACGAGATTTTTGTTCGTTTCAAGNAGGTTCAGAAGAGNTATGACGGCGAAACGCTGGTCATCAAGAACCTGAACCTTGACATTCAACAGGGAGAGTTCCTCACTATGCTGGGACCATCGGGTTCCGGCAAAACCACCTGCCTGATGATGCTGGCCGGCTTCGAACCGGCCACGCATGGTGAAATCTACCTCGGCGAGCGCCCTATCAACGCGGTACCGCCGCACAAACGCGGCATCGGCATGGTCTTCCAGAACTATGCCCTGTTCCCGCACATGACAGTCAACGAAAACCTGGCGTTCCCATTGCAGGTGCGCCGACTCGGCAAGTCCGAGATCACGGACCGCACCCGGCGCGCACTCGATATGGTGCAACTAGGTCCCTTTGGTGATCGACGNCCGGCGCAGTTATCCGGTGGCCAGCAGCAGCGGGTCGCCGTTGCCCGAGCGCTGGTATTCGATCCAGAGCTGGTNCTGATGGATGAGCCGCTGGGNGCGCTGGATAAGCAATTGCGCGAGCAGATGCAATACGANATCAAGCATATCCATGAAAGCCTCGGGGTCACNGTGGTCTACGTTACCCACGATCAGGCCGAGGCACTGACTATGTCTAACCGCATTGCAGTGTTCGATGACGGGATCATTCAGCAACTGGCGCCACCCNANGAGTTGTACGAACAACCTGAGAACGCCTTCGTCGCCCAGTTCATCGGCGAAAACAATCGGCTAATGGGNTCGGTGAAATCGATCGACGGCAACAGCTGCCTGGTAGANATAGATGGCGGTGGTGAAGTACGNGCNCTTAACGTTAACGTCGATGGGGTCGGCTGCAAAACGACNCTTTCTTTGAGACCGGAAAGGGTAGAGGTCAACCCAGCGCCGGATAAGTTCCCCAACCTATTCGAAGCCAATATCCAGGAGCTCATCTACCTGGGTGACCACATCCGGACCCGCGCCTCAGTCTGCGGCCACAACGATTTTATCGTCAANATCCCCAACGCATCACACCACGCATCACTTANCGAAGGAGATNTAGTACAGTTCGGCTGGTCTATGGAAGACTGCCGGGCTCTCGATGTCGTCGAGNCGGCCCACTAGGGCGGTCCCGTTGATGATATGGCAGCCGTCTCAGTTTGACGGCATTTCAATACAAATAAAGGAGGACTGAGAATGAGTAAATCGCTCTTTATGACAACCCTAGCCTCGGCGGTCATTGGTGCCGCCCTGGTCGTACCCGCCCAAGCCGAGGTCACGATAGCCTCCTGGGGCGGCGCTTACACCATGAGCCAGCAAAAAGCGTATGGCGACACCTTTACCGGAGGTAAGGCTACCTTCGTTAACTACAACGGCGGCCTCGGTGAAGTACGTACCCAGGTGGAGTCCGGCAACGTCCAGTGGGACATCGTCGACGTGCTACCGCACGAAGCCCGAGTGGGTTGCGACGAGGGTCTNTTCGAGGAACTGCCGCGTNACGTGTTCAAGNGCTCAGCAGATGGCAAGTCNATGAACNAGGACACCATGGTTCCAGTACCGAACGACTGCGTAGTGCCACAGATTTTCTGGTCCTACGTGCCGTTCTTTAAAAATGGGACGTTCGACGATAACGCAGCCGGCAACCCCAAGACNATNGCTGACTTTTTTGATGTCAAGAANTTCCCCGGAAAACGCGGCATCCATACCTGGGCCAACGCGNNGATCGAGATGGCCTTAATGGCCGATGGGGTCGCCGCAGCAGATGTGTACGAGGTAATGTCGTCTGAGGGAGGTATCGACCGGGCCTTTGCCAAGCTCGACACAATCAAGGACCACGTCGTGTTCTGGTCCTCGGGCTCTAAGCCGCTTGAACTTGTCGAGAGTGGCGAAGTTGCTATAGCACTGGCCTACAATGGTCGAATCGGGGCTGCTATCCTCTCTGAGGGCGCCGACTATGTAGTCAACTGGGACGGTCAGGTACTCGAAGAGGAATGGCTGGCCATGGTCAAAGGCTCTTCCAACTACGATGAGGCNNTGGCTTTCCTGATTCATGCGTCTGCGCCGGAACAGCAGGCTGGGCAGGCCAGGTGGATCAACTACGGCCCGATGCGTGCTTCCGGCCTGAAAATCATCGCCGNGAACGAGCCCTTCTTCAACACCGGCGTTGATATCATGCCGCANATGCCCAACACGCCGGAGCACACNGCGAACGCTGTGTTTGCCAANCCCGACTGGTGGGCCGATAACGGCGATGCGATCGCCGANCGGTTTACCGCCTGGATGGGACAGTAGCCACAGTTAATTCGTTGTTGCGGTAATTTCGNCGGGACCGGGCGCCTTTGCGTCCGGTCCCGNGTTGTTTCCAAGNACGGGCTGNAGTCAGGACGATCATGGCAAACACTACNNCTGTATCCGCNCCTATCCTGACTGCGGACGGCACCCCGCTCAAGGTCAGCCTGCAGCGGTCGTTGCGCCGGAATAAACTCCGGGCACTCGGCCTGGTCCTGCCTGCTTTTTTGTTTCTGTTAGTGGTATTCATCTTGCCCATCGGCAATCTTTTGACGAGAAGCGTCGATGACACTCTAATTAACCAGCAANTGCCCCTTACCTTCAGCTTGTTCGACCACTGGGATCGGCAAGAGCTCCCGGATGAAACGCTGTTCCAAGCGGTGTACCTGGACCTTACTACCGTAAACAAGTTTCTTATTAAGGACAACACCGGCACCCGCGTTGACCCAACGGACCCGGCCTGGCTGTACCAGATCCCGTCCAAGGGTCCTTACAAAAACGCCATGATCGAGGTCGATCCGCGCTGGCGCGAAGCCAACACGTGGCTGCCATTGAAGAGCATTGTCGAGCAAGTCTTCCGGGAACAAGACCCGNAGAGAAGGAAGCGTCTGCAACAACGGGCGGCCTTCAACCTATGTACCGCACTGACCCCGCTGACCAACGCCAGGTGTTCCAGATTGTTTACGGCCCTGCAGGAATGGGATGGCCAAAGCACCCCCGATGAGGCGGCCTTTGCTGCGCTGTACAAGGATCTTAATTCCGCCCAGAAGATTCTGACCGGAAAATCCAGCACCCGGATGAATTACGAACAACCGGGCTGGAAAGGCCTGATCAGGACGTCTCTACGCAAGTTCAAGAAAATCGAGGGCCCCCCCTACCGGGAAGCCATGATCAAGGNGAATAAACGCTGGGGTGATCTTGTTTTCTGGCAATCGCTGGTAGCGATGCAAAAGCCACAGACCATGGGCTACTATCTGAATTCACTAGACCGACGTTTCGATGTCGACAAAAACATCGTTATGCAATCAGCAGAACGGCGGGTCTACGTCATGCTGTGGTGGCGGACCCTGCTGGTCAGCCTGATCGTTACCGTCGGCTGCTTACTGCTGGCCTACCCNGTNTCGCACCTGCTGGCAACACTACCACTTAAGTACGCCAATCTGCTGATGATCTGTGTGCTGATGCCCTTCTGGACCTCACTGCTGGTGCGCATCGTCGCCTGGATGGTCATGNTACAGCAGGAAGGCGTGATCAACGACACACTGGTGAATCTACACGTGTTGTCAGACGAGAATCGTTTGCCCATGATGTACAACTTTACCGGCACCGTAATCGTCATGATCCAGATCCTGCTGCCCTTCATGATCCTGCCGATTTACAGCGTGATGAAGACCATTCCACCGAGTTANATGAGGGCNGCACAGAATCTNGGCGCATCCCCNTCNCTCGCTTTNCTCCGCGTCTACATGCCACAAACCCTGCCCGGCATTGGCGCTGGCGTGATCCTNGTCTTTATCGTCGCGATCGGCTACTACATTACACCAGACCTAGTCGGCGGCAAGGACGGCAAGCTGATAGGCAACATGATCGCCTACCACATGCAAAAATCCCTCAACTGGGGCCTTGCAGCCGCGATGGGNACATTACTCCTTGCAGCCATTCTGGTTCTCTACTGGGTCTACGACAAGATTGTCGGGATCGACAACCTGAAAATGGGCTGACCTCATGGCGCTTCCAGCTTACGCCACCCCCAGCCAGCGCTTGTGGCACTACACCTACCTCGCTATCTGTGCGNTGGTGCTGTTTTTCCTGGTCGCCCCACTGATCGTTGTCATCCCATTGTCNTTTTCTAAGTCCCCATTTCTGCATTTCACNCCCGAGTTATTGCGGCTGGACCCGGAAGCNTTCTCGCTACGCTGGTATCGAATTATGGTGGGNGACTGCTCCGATCCCGGNATCACCACCGTCTGCAGTGACCGCTGGAAGGACGGGGCACGAAACAGTTTGTTCATTGCGATCTTCGCNACCGTTTTTGCGACCACTCTCGGCACCCTGGCTTCTCTGGCACTGAGCCGCGCCTACACGCCGTTTCGAAAAGTCCTCATGGCCATCATGATCTCGCCACTGATCGTACCGCTCATCATCACCGCCTCCGGCATGTTCATGTTCTTTGCCAAGTTTCAGCTGGTGGCAACCTTTACCGGCATGATCATCGCCCATACCGTACTCGGGATACCGTTTGTGGTGATTACCGTGACCGCGACCCTGATCAGTTTCGACCACAACCTGACCCGNGCTGCCTCCGGTCTCGGTGGTACACCGTTCTATAATTTTTTCAAGATTCAAATNCCGTTGATTACACCGGGAGTNNTCTCCGGAGCGCTGTTCGCTTTCATCACTTCGTTTGACGAGGTCGTAATCGTACTTTTCATCGGTAGCCAGAATCAGATTACACTGCCGCGCCAGATGTGGTCGGGTATCCGCCAGGAGATCAGTCCGACTATCCTGTCGGTAGCAACTATCCTGGTAATTCTGTCTATCTGCTTGTTGACGGTGGTCGAGTTACTGCGCCGACGCAGTGAACGCCTGCGCGGCATTCGGCCGGGCTGACGCCCTGNACNCAAGTGGGAAAGCGCTNGTATAGCAGCGACGNCCTGCGTTGACGCCGACANCCTGCTTCANTACGGCATATCCTGCACCGCTTTACCAGTTCCGGTGAGTCGATACGGAAACGGNCCANTCATNTGCCGAGCCGCGGCATTGCTNGGANCCGCNTGGGGNTTTCTTGGCATGGCTGCTCTGCTGTNGTTTGCCATCTGGCGCTTNACAGTNCTGGCCTNCGAAGGCTACCAGATCGGTTACGAGGGGCGTCACTGGGNCCTGCTGATAATCAACACGCTCTTCATGGCCTACTCTGAAGGATATCGCGGCTTCCAGCAGGCATTCTCNCCCCGCTTCGCCGCCCGCCTCAGATACCTGCTCCGGCACCCCAAGCCGACGCACCTGCTGCTGGCGCCACTTTTCTGTGCTGGCTTCTTTTTTACCACCCGCCGCCGCAAACTCNGTGCATACCTGCTGANCCTNGCCATNGTCAGCCTGGTNCTACTGGTGCANCAACTGGACCAGCCCTGGCGTGGCGCGATCGACGTGGGTGTGGTGCTCGGCCTGACCTGGGGTGTTGTCAGCCTGGCGGCTTCCTGCACCAATGCCTTGCGCCTGCCGCACTACCCACCATCCCCGGAGTTGCCCGAAGNGCAAAGCAANAGTTGANCCAACTACCGCCACTGCAAACAACGCTGNCTTTGGGCTACTTTTCTGNCTTAATCTCTGCTAACGTTCTACCGCCTGCACTGCCGGATAACCACTAGGCGATGAACAACACCCAAGATACCCCGGCTCTTCAAGTCGAAGACATGCACAAAAGCTTCGGTGCTGTCGAAGTGCTCCGTGGCGTATCGCTGGTTGCAAAAACAGGAGACGTGATTTCAATGCTCGGTGCGTCGGGTTCGGGCAAGAGTACGCTTCTTCGCTGTATCAATTTGCTTGAGACCCCGAATTCCGGAAAAGTCACAGTCCACGGGGAGATCATCCAAATGACCACAGACCGGCAGGGAGACCCAGTTCCGGCAGACATCAAGCAGGTTGCCCGTATCCGCTCCCAGCTCGGCATGGTCTTCCAAAGCTTCAATCTCTGGGAACACCTGACGGTGATCGAAAATGTGACCGAAGCGCTGATTTACGTTCTCAAAATGAAAAAGGCTGAAGCAATTGAAAAAGCAGAAAGCGTACTGAATAAAGTGGGGATGTACGATCGACGGGAGTACTATCCGTCCCACATATCCGGCGGCCAGCAACAGCGCGCGGCCATCGCTCGGGTTCTTGCGATGGAGCCGGAGGTCATGCTGTTCGATGAGCCCACCTCGGCGCTGGACCCCGAATTGGTCGGTGAAGTACTCAAGGTGATGCGGGCTCTGGCCGATGAGGGCCGCACCATGATCGTGGTAACCCACGAAATTGGCTTCGCCCGGGATGTATCGAATAAGGTAATTTTTCTGCATGAAGGGGCGATTGAATCTGAAGGCCCCCCTGCTGAGATGTTTGGCAACCCGGAATCAGAGCGTTTCCGGCAGTTTTTGTCGAACGCGCTGCATTAGCCCACGCCGCACAAGCCGGACTTACCGGTGTACTATTAAGGCGCTGGATTTTCCAACAACCGAAGGGAGAAAAGAGATGATGAAAAAGAAACTGACCATGCTGGGCCTGGCAGGGCTGCTCGCTCTGGCAACGGGCACCACAACTGCGGGCGGCCCGCTGCGGGTCGGCGTTGAGGGTGCTTATCCTCCGTTCTCATGGAAGGAGGCGGACGGCACTCTGAAAGGGTTTGATATTGACATGGCAATGGAAGTCTGCAAACGACTGAATCGCGAGTGTGTTCTGGTTGAGCAAGAATGGGACGGCATGATTCCGGCACTGCTTGCGAAAAAGTTTGACACCATTATTGCTTCGATGTCGATTACCGAAGAACGCAAGAAAAAGATTGATTTCACTATTAAGTACTACAACACCCCTGCCAAACTGGTTGCAAAGAAGAATGCCGGGTTTGATGGCACGGCGTCTGGCTTGAAGGGTAAGCGCCTTGGAGTGCAACGAGCCACCACTCACCAGTGTTCTGCGGAAAAACTTTACCCCGGTGCCGAACTGGTGCTTTATGGGACCCAGGAGGAAGTCTGGCAGGATCTCTCGGCTGGCCGACTCGACGCCCAGTTGTCTGACTCGCTTCAAGCCTATGAAGGTTTTCTGGCACTTGATGCTGGCAAAGACTTTGACTTCTTAGGCGATGCAATCGACGATATTGAGTGTCAGGGTGTGGGTGCGGGCTTTGCCGTACGCAAAGAAGACTCAACTCTGCGCGATGCGCTCAGCCAAACCATTCTGGATATTCGTGCCGATGGCTCCTATAAAGCGATGAACGATCAATACTTCGCGGTTGACATCTACGGCAATTAAGCGAATCAAGGTAATATTTATCTGAACTGAACGGGCCCCTGCGGGCCCGTTCGTTTTTGAGCTCTACAATGGATTCCGTCTGGGAATACCGCGGCCTGCTGCTCGAGGGCACCGTCGTCACAGTGCAGTTAGCGCTGGCTTCGTTAGCCCTTTCGGTGCTGCTCGGCCTTATCGGCGCATCTGCCAAACTCGCGACTAACCCGGCCTCACGAGGCGTTGCTAACGCCTACACCACACTGGTACGCGGCGTCCCCGATCTGGTGTTGATGATGCTGCTGTTTTACGGCGGGCAACAGATTGTCAACGACCTGGGTAGTGCCACCGGTTTGTGGGACTACGTCGAAATCAACCAGTTCATCGCCGGGGTCTGGTCTATTGGATTTGTTTTCGGCGCCTACATGACCGAGACCTTTCGCGGGGCGATCCTTGCAATCCCTCGCGGTCAAATAGAGGCCGGCATTTCCTGCGGCATGATGCCTTTGCTCATTTTCCGGCGGATCACCTGGCCACAGATGGTACGCCACGCCCTGCCCTCTTTTACCAATAACTGGCTGGTGCTGATCAAGGCAACCGCCCTGGTTTCGGTCATCGGCCTACACGATCTGGTCTGGAATGCCTCCACCGCCGGGCGTTCGGTGCGTGAACCTTTTACATTCATGTTTGCCGTGCTGATCATCTATCTGATACTCACTGCCTGCTCGGACGTGGGATTGCGCTGGCTGGATCGGCGTTACAACGTGGGCGTGGACCGCGCTTAACCGCTATGGCAGAGCAAGAACGCACCTTCTTTGAGTATCTCGTTTATGTCAGCGAGAACCACTCGCCGCTGGACTTCATGCTGGTGGCAGACCATATAGACAAGTTTTTTTATGGTGCGTTGCTGACAATCGAAATCACGCTGCTGGCTCTTCTTATCGGTGGTGTTATGGCAGTGCCACTGGCCATCGCCCGGGCCTACCGCCATCCCTGGCTGAATGGCCCCATCTTTGGGTTTACGTACTTCTTTCGTGGTACACCGCTGCTGGTACAGACCTATCTGGTCTACTACGGCCTCGCCCAGTTTGATTTTGTTCGCGAGAGTTTTCTCTGGCGTCCTATTCTTTTGAGCGCCTGGTGGTGCGCGCTGATTACCTTCAGCCTCAATACCGCCGGCTATACCACCGAGTTCTTGCGTGGCGCTATTGAAAATACACCCAAGGGTGAGATCGAGGCCGCCCGGGCCTGCGGCATGTCGCCGGCAAAAATGATGTGGCGTATTGTGCTGCCAAGCGCATTTCGTCGTGCATTACCTGCGTATTCCAACGAGGTAATTTTCATGCTGCACAGTTCGGTGGTGCTGAGCACTATCACCCTGCAGGATATCCTGGGTGTGGGCCGCTGGCTCAACGGCCGCTATTACCTCGCCTACGAGGGCTTTATCACGGCAATGCTCTTCTACATGGTGCTGGTGTTCTTCATCAGCAGGGGATTTCGCCTTTGGGAAAAACGCTGGCTGGGCCACCTGCGACCCCGGGAGCAGAGCAGCCTACCGGTTTAAGGCGTCCGCTCAAGGCCAACCGGTGGCCTTGGCAAGCGACAGCTCATGCAGATCGTATCCGAACCTTTGTTTGATCCAGTTCAGGAAACCACCATGCCAATATCTGATGACCCCAGCTACCAGTACAACATGACCATCAAAATGTTCGGCTCAGAACCCGAACCACCGTTTGAGACGCCCCAGGAGCTTACCCGCGTGTGGGGGCGAAACTGGGGCGTAGACAACGATGTTGGGCAGATCCGATCGGCCTTGATGCATCGCCCAGGAGCGGAGCTTTCAATTGTCGACACCTCCAAACGCATAGATGAGCTGGGCACTTATGGTGACCTTGAAGCCGGCTGGTACTGGCAAAGCTCGGAAGTGCCGCCAATCACCGATATGCAGCAACAGCATGATGCTGTGGTCAGGATTCTCGAGGCAGAGGGTGTAGAGATCGAATACCTGGAGGGCGTTGAATCACCCAGGCTGAAGTCCTGCTATACCCGAGACCCGCTCATCATGATCAAGGGCGGGGCGATCGTCTGTCGCATGGCTCCTCAGATCCGCCGGGGTGAGGAACTCCCGGTGACTCGTACCTTGGCCAGGCTGGGTATTCCGATCCTGCGCACAATACATTCCAACGGCATCATCGAAGGTGGTAGTTTCGCCTGGCTGAATTCATCCACCGCTGTTATCGGGCGCTCTATCCGTGTCAATGACGAAGCCATCAGCCAGCTCGATGAGGTGCTGAAACGCCAGGGTGTTGAATTGCTCATAGTCGACCTGTGCGGTTACCAGATTCATATCGATGGTGCATTCGTGATGCTCAATCCTGGACTCGCCTTGGTTGACCCGGCTCAACTGCCCTACTGGTTTCTCCAGAAACTCATCTCACTCGGTATCGACACCATAGAGATCTCGCCTACAGACAACAGTTGGATTATCAACTGCCTGGCTGTGAGCCCCGGTCGTGTAATCATGTCGGAAGGCGCATCACCCCGAATAACCGACGAGCTCACCCGGCACAAAGTCGAGATTCTGCCCCTGGCTTATGATCGGGTGCAATTGAACGGTGGCGGCATTCATTGCTCGACCTGCCCATTAATCCGAGATGCTGTATGAGGGCTGTGGCAGGCTGCTTTATTTCTTTAAATGAAAGATTTAGTTCAATTGATCAGATCACTCAACACATCACCGCAGGCTTAACGACCGCTATTACCTCGCCTATGAGGGCTTCGTCACGGCAATGCTCTGCTATATGGTGCTGGTGTTGTTCATCAGCCGCAGTTTTCGGCAGCGGGAGAAACACTGACTGGGCGACCTGCGGCCGTGGGAACAACGCACTGTGCAACAAGCGAACCCTTGCAGCCTGGTCAGGCTGGCTGCAGCATGCTACCCGGCCATCAGCAAGGGCGTGGGCAAGCCCTCGAATTTTTCTCCACCTGCCAATCTCAGATTTTATCGATCGTCGCTTGAGCCCTAACAGTTGATGAAATTAGTGGGGCATAATGGATCCATTAACTTCTTAATTTAAGTGTAAGAAAACAAAAAATACCATAGTGGTATTGGCGAAGTTATCACGGATTTCGTTGACTTCTTTATTTAAGTGGAAGAAAATATATTGAGGGCGAGAGAAATATTAGCTGGCCTCAAAATTGGACCAACTGCACAGTAGATTCAACAACTCCTGGTTCTGCTACTCACAATAATGATCTCCCCGAGTTTCCCAGATTGAATACGCAGCCGGCGGTCGCGCCGACAGGGGTTAAATCCGCAGAACGGGTGCAAGGCGCGAAGGAAGCGCCTGTTGAGCAAGGTGTACTGGATTGCCTGCTTGTGCATGTTGCTAAGTCGCAGACCTACTATCCGCCACTGAACGTATACCAGAGCTCCAACCAGATGGCCATCGGTCTACTGGCGCTCGCTGATGTGGCGGACCGGGAGGGCTATCGCGTTCGGGTGCTGCATGAAGGCCTGGAAGCCGCCATTGATAAGCGTTTTTCTTTCTCCGACTACCTGCACCAGAGGAAACCCCGAACTATTGGATTTTCGCTGCATTTTCATCACGCCTGCGTGGATATGGTGCGGCTGGCAACGGAGGCCCGTTCTGCAGTCCCCTCCGCTACTATATTCACCGGCGGCTTCACGGCGAGTTTCTTCGCCCGCGAAATCCTTGAAGCCGTGCCGGCAGTAGACGCCGTCATTCAAGGCGACGCCGAAGAACCTCTCGCACAACTGCTGCAGGTTACCTGCGGCAGTGGTTCACACGATTTTTCGGGAGTACCCAATTTAGTCTGGCGGAGGAATGGGGAATTTGTTGAAAACCCACGGAGCTACCAGACCAGCGAGGAAATGCTCAATTCTCTGGTATACACGCGCTTTGACTTATTGGAGCACGGCAGGATGTACCCCAAGTTGCCGAAGGCATTTATTAAAACCAACCTGCCGAGCAAGTTGAATCTAAAGCTAAACGAGAAAATTAGCGCTGAACGCCATGGTATGTTTTGGGGCCTGCCGGTAGGTCGGGGTTGCGTATTCCGATGCTTTTATTGTGGCGGCGGGGCCAAATCCCAGATGCGGATAAATCAACGCAAAGGAGTGATTTTCCGATCCCATGAAAAGGTCATAGAAACAATCCATGCGCTGAAAGAATTTGGCTACACAGGCTGCTATGTCAGCTTCGACCCGCACCCATGGAGTCATGAGTATTTTGTGAAATTATTCCACATGCTGCGCGAGAGGAAAATCAAGTTCGACTTCCTTTATTCAGGTTGGGGTCTTCCCTCCAACGAATTCCTTGACGAGTTCGCGAAAATAGCGACTCCGCGTTCTGCTTTTCTCATTAGCCCAGAAACGGGTTCTGATGAGTTGCGGCGAAAATGTAAAACCAATTTCTATACTAACCAACAACTGCTCGATAAGCTCGAACACGCAGACCGCTTGGGACTCCGAACGGTATGTTATTTCTGTATTGGCGTCGCTGGTGAAACCGAAACTGAGTTTACCAAGACACTGGCACTGAAAAATGAAATCGAAACGCGCTTCCAGCTCGCGAAAACGGAAGCATTTCTGATAGAGATGGAGCCAGGTGCGCCATGGCACTTAGATCCAGAACGGTATCACATACATCAACTGCGCCGCTCATTCACCGATTTTGTACGGGATCAGTCATCTGCCTGGTACAGTTCCATGTCGCATCTCGGCTACACATCCGAATTTTTCGGCAGTAGTGCAATAGATCC
Source organism: Acidiferrobacteraceae bacterium (assembly GCA_002729195.1). GTDB lineage: Bacteria > Pseudomonadota > Gammaproteobacteria > Arenicellales > UBA868 > UBA12578. The sequence goes on along the minus strand of PBTT01000031.1, from coordinate 7,018 downwards.
AGCAGTTTTTGATCAGAAAATGCTGAAGTTACGATGCAAGCATTTCTGTAATCAGAACCTTAAATGTTACGCCATGCGAGGCGTTTGGTCATTAAGCCGACTCGCGGGTATTGCACCGCGACCGAAAAACCAGTTATGTCAATGAGTCACAGGCACTACGCCAGTTTCTGAACTTCAATAAATTCGCCGGTGTGTGGTTTGAAATCGACTAAACATCGGATTCTATTGGCCCATCCTTTATGTTTGAGATGCACCTTCCGTACAGACCAATCCAACTCCAGTAATGTCTAAAACCAAGCCAATTAGCAGTAGGCCCGTCACGGAAGACAAGTATCGAAACGAAAAGGGTATTTTACAGATCGTCCAAGATGGCCTTTGTCACCATTGTGGTGCCTGTATCGGGTTCTGCCCAGTGGGCACATTCGGTTTGGATGAAAATGCCTATCCTATTCAGGTAGACAAATGCATCGATTGCAATATCTGCGTGCGCGATTGTTCTGGCATTGAAGTCGACTACGATGGCATTGGAACCCAACTCTTTGGAGACGACTATCAGTATGGCAGTTTTACAGGGTGGGTAGAGGAATCATATATCGGGCACGCTAAAGAAAACAAACTCAGGCGCAATGGGGCCAGTGGCGGAGTCGTGACCCAGTTACTGATGCATTTGATTGATACTAAGCAAATCAAGGGCGCGGTTGTGGTGATAGAAGACCCTGATGAACCAGCATGCGGAAAAGGCATTGTCGCACGCAACAGAGATGATTTGCTTAGATCGCAGCAATCGCGCTACACCACAGCAGCCACCCTCGCAGCGCTCCAAGAAATCCAGAAAGAAGATGGGCCGTTTGCCCTGGTCGGCCTTCCGTGCCAAGTTCATGCGCTGCGAAAACACCAGATGTTTAGTTCGAGTTGGAAACGCCGCGTGCCCATTGTGATCGGCCTATACTGTCATTTCACCTTACCCATGAGTGCCATTAAGGAAACCGCACGGACGCTAGGACCAAAACGCGAACGACTTCTGCATATGGAATTTCGAAATAAAGACCCCAGGGGCTGGCCATACAACACCTGGGAGATGACGTTTAACGGTGGTACGGTGTGGCGCTCGCCCCTCGACCCGGGACAAACCTTCAATGTCGTCTCGCGGGTAACAAAGTTAGGTCGCTGCCTCCAGTGCCTGGATGCGACAGCTGAGTTCGCCGATCTGTCTATTGGCGACCCCTGGATTCGTGATGAAGATGGCAATTTGAAATACGAAACACCAGAGGGCTGGTCCAGCATTATGGTGCGTACAACTAAAGGCAGTGAGATCGTGCAGGATGCTATTAGTGCCGGCAAATTGGAGATAAGACCAATCCCCTTGAAAGAGATCCAGATGGGCCAGTACCAGATGATGACTGAAAAAAAACTACAATCCGCTTTTCGCATCCAGGTCAGAAGATTCTTGAAAATAGCCACCCCGCACTACAGTATGAGACTGCCACAAGCTTCGCACAAAATCATAAAAACAGAAATCGCTTTCTGGTTTCTGCGAACACTACCTTTTTTCCGTTCGGTGAGCAGAATTTTATTGTGGGTCGGCTTTTCAAAGTTTGGAACTTGGGCCATAGTTCGTCGCCAACAGAGAAGGAAAAAGCGTTTTGCCACAGGTAAGGTTCCGATCGTCGACCCCGATTTTGGTGTATCGGAAAAACGCACCTGACCTGTAAAAGACCTCAGCATCACGAGAAAAGTAATTGAGTAAAACATAGGAAGAATCAACGCCTCTTCCACGCTAACACCGTGGTAATTGATGATTCCGAAATTTTTTTCTTTTATTACAGCCCTCACCACAGATGCCATGCCAACCACCTTGGAACTTGCCCAGGCGCTGATTCGCCAACCATCGGTGACACCCAATGACGCTGGTTGTCAGGACCTGCTGTCAGAAGCCCTCACCCCCCACGGCTTCAGTGCCGAGCCCATGAACTTTGGTAAGGTGCACAACCTATGGCTGCGCCGGGGTACGGTGGCCCCTTTGTTCGTGTTTGCTGGCCACACCGACGTAGTCCCGACCGGGCCACAGGACCAGTGGGCGCACCCGCCATTCGCGGGACACGTCAGCGACGGCATGTTGCACGGCCGCGGTGCGGCCGACATGAAAGGCAGCCTGGCCGCAATGGTGACCGCTTGTCAGCGATTCACAAATGCGCACCCGGACCATGCCGGCTCTATCGCCCTGCTGCTGACCAGTGACGAGGAGGGGCCAGCAGTCGATGGCACAATCCGCGTGATCGAGACTTTGCAGGCGCGCGCTGAAGCCATTGACTGGTGTGTAGTGGGCGAGCCCACCAGTTGCTCACAACTAGGTGACGCGGTCAGAATCGGGCGGCGTGGATCCTTAAGCGGCACCCTTAGCGTACGCGGTATCCAGGGGCATGTCGCCTACCCCCACCTCGCAGACAATCCTATTCATTCCCTGGCCGATATCGTCAATGCCCTGGCCGCCTACCAGTGGGATCAGGGCAACCAGCACTTTCCACCAACCAGTTTTCAGGTCTCGAATGTGGCAGGCGGCACAGGCGCGGACAACGTAATACCCGGGGCTGCCACCGCCAACTTCAATTTGCGCTATTGCCCAGTTTCGACCGTCGAGACCATCCACGCTACGGTCAACGATATCTGCAGGCAACATTGTGAGAATTTCGAGATCGACTGGCAGCCGGCCAGCCTGCCCTACCAGAGTGCTCGTGGCGCATTGCTCGCAGCAACCACTTCGGCCATCCAAGCAGAGACCGGCCTTGAGGCAAAACTTTCAACCGATGGTGGCACCTCGGACGGGCGCTTCATCGCCCCGGCTGGAGCTGAAGTAGTCGAGTTCGGCCTTGTCAATCGAACCATCCACCAGGTGGATGAGCAGGTCGCGAGCGCCGAACTCGACGCCTTGGCCACGATCTACCAGCGGATACTGGCCAACCTGCTGACCTGATCCCCGGCCGGCCAGCTCGGGTGGCGGCTTACCAAACCGTAATCTGACGTTTACCTTGTCGTAAGGTGCTTTGCAGTAGGGTTCTCCTGTACTGAACACTCACAGTTGAAGAGGAAACCCGTCATGCGACAAGCTACCCGAACCAACACCCACCCGGTGCTCAAACTGACCGTCATCGCCATGGCCTCCGCACTCGCTGCCGGCGCGCTGCTTTACGCCGGTAGGGCCGCCACTGCCGTACCGGAAACAGCCCATGTTGCAGTGACCGCGCCCGTGGCCCCCGCAGCGGGTTTCGCCGACCTGGTCGAGAGGGTGCGGCCAGCCGTGGTCAATATATCGACCCGCTCCACACAGCCTGTCTCAACCAGAGGGCGCGGCAATGATCACGGGCCTTCTTTTAAGCGCCGTCAGGGTCCCGCTTCTCGCTTCCCGACAGACCCNCAGCTGNAGGAGTTCATGCNNCNCTTCTTCGGCAAGCGTTTNGNCGACAGACAACAGGGGCCAATGAGGCATCTGGAAGCCCGCTCACTCGGCTCGGGTTTCATNATCGATGACAGNGGNCTGGTCGTCACCAGCCAACACGTGATCGACAACGCTGATGAAATCGAAGTGATACTGGACGACGGACGCTCCTTTCCGGTCAGCATCCGCGGCCAGGATGAGCGTACCGATATCGCGCTGCTGCAGATCGAATCCACCGAGCGATTCCCGCACTTGGTCCTCGGCGATTCCGACACCGCCCGGGTCGGTGACTGGGTGGTCGCTATCGGCAATCCCTTTGGCCTTGGCGGCACCACGACCTCGGGCATCGTTTCGGCACGGGGTCGAAATATCAACAGCGGCCCGTACCTCGATTACATCCAGATCGATGCCTCTATCAACCGGGGCAACTCCGGCGGGCCGCTATTCAACCAGGCCGGCGAGGTGATCGGGATAAATACGGCAATCTATTCCCCCAACGGGGGCAGCGTCGGTATTGGCTTCGCTATTCCGGTTAATCTGGTCGCGGACGTCATCGGGCAGTTGCGTGACAGCGGCCAGGTGACACGGGCCTGGCTGGGGGTGCGTATTCAGAAAGTCGGGCCGGACATTGCCGAGAGTTTTGGCCTTGAAAAACCCCGCGGCGCATTGGTCGTACAAGTGACCCCGGGAAGCCCGGCCGAAAATAGCGGGCTGCTGCCAGGCGACATCATCCTGGCTTTCGATGGCAAGCCGATCAAGCGCATGAGGCAACTGCCCCGCCTTGTTGCCGCAACCGCACTGAGCAGCCCGGCAAACCTAAAGGTCTGGCGTAACGGCAAAACGCTTGCCATTGTTACTGAACTAAAGCCCATGGCAGATACTCAACCACTGGCCGCCGCAAAAGACGCGCCAGCGGCCAGGCTCGGGCTCACCCTCTCGCCATTGGACCAAGCCGCGCGCCAGCGCCTGGGCGCAGATCGCGACGGCGTCCTGATCCGCGAGGTCGCGCCGCGCAGCGCTGCTGCCCGCAAGGGCTTACAGGCCGGCGACATCATCCTGCAGGTCGGCCGGGAACTCGTACACTCTCCCACCGACGTCATCAACCAAGTGCAGTTGGCAAAGGAACGGGATCACCGGTCGGCGCTGTTACTGATCGAGCGCAACGGACTGGAGCGATTCGTCGCCATCCGCCTCAGCTAGACTCCTTCCGCCTTTGGCCGGGACCCCGGTCCCGACCCTTTTCTTTGCTCGGGTACAATCCAGCGCCCCAGGGTGTTTCAAGAAAAATTGCTTGCCCGTGCACATTCTGCTGATTGAGGACGACCCTGACACAGCTCGTCATGTGAGCAACGGCCTGAAAGAGGCCGGTCACGTCGTGGATATCGCCGATAACGGCAGCGACGGGCTGGCGCTCGCCAGCAACGAGGCCTATGACGTGCTGGTGATAGATCGGATGTTGCCTGCCATGGACGGACTGAGTGTCGTCAGCCAGTTGCGTGATGCCGACAACCCGGTGCCAGTATTGATCTTGAGCGCACTGGGCGATGTCGACGACCGAATCGCGGGGCTCAAGGCCGGCGGTGATGACTACCTGGCCAAACCCTTTGCTTTCGGGGAACTGCAAGCGCGGATCGAGGCCCTGGCTCGTCGCGCCAGCCAGCGCACCACGGTGACCCAACTCAAGGTAGCTGAACTAGAAATGGATGTGCTTGCCCGACGCGTGCGTCGTGGTGATAGCGTCATCAATCTGCAACCTCGCGAATTTCGCCTGCTGGAGTACCTGATGCGTCACAACGGTCAGGTCGTAACCCGAACCATGCTGCTCGAAAACGTCTGGGACTACCACTTCGACCCGCAGACCAACGTGATCGATGTGCACATCAGCCGCCTACGCTCGAAGATTGACCGCGACTTCCCTGTGCAGTTGCTGCATACAGTGCGCGGAGCGGGGTATATTCTGCGTGAACCCGAATAGTTTTCTTCGCAGTTCGACTTTTCGCCTGGCCCTGCTCTACGTCGCCCTGTTTACGGCGTCGGTACTGCTGTTGTTCAGTTTTATCTACTGGTCCAGCGTGCGCTATATGGCGGACCAGACCGATGCCGCCATCAAAACGGAGATCAACACACTGGCCGAGCGTTACGAGGCTCGCGGTCTAGCCGGGTTGCGGCGGCTGATCTCGGCGCGAGTCGAGCGTCAGCGACCAACCGGTACCTCGGTCTACCTGCTAACCGATGCCGGGGGGCAGGTGATTGTCGGCAACATCGACCGTTGGCCACGGGTGCAAGCGCAAAACGGTTGGCTGGATTTCAACCTGGAGGCGCGGAGCCTCGATGATGTCAGTGTACACCCGGCCCGGGCCCGCCAATTTCGCCTGGCCGGGGGTTTTCGACTGTTGGTCGGGCAAGACATCCAGGAACTCAAAGTCGCCCGCTTGCGCGTGATCACCGCACTCGGCTGGGGTATAGGCCTGACTCTACTGTTGGGGCTCGCCGGCGGCTTCTTCATCAGCCGCCGGATGCTCAACCGCATCGACTCGATCAACGAAACCAGCCAGCGGATCATGCAAGGAGAACTGAGTCACCGGGTGCCGACCGATGGCAGCGGTGACGAATTCGATCAACTGGCCAACAACCTCAACCGCATGTTGGACCAGATCGAAAGTTTGATGGAGAGCATCCGTCAGGTATCGGACAATATTGCCCACGATCTCAAGACGCCCCTGTCACGGCTGCGTCAACGCCTGGAAGCCCTGCATGACCAGCCCACGCAAAATAATGCGCAGCTGCCGGCACTCGACCAGGCCATCAGTGAAGCTGATCAGCTACTGGGCACCTTCAATGCTCTGCTGCGCATTGCCCGCATCGAGTCCGGCCCACAGCAGGCATCGCTGTGCGAGATACGCCTGGACGCCGTGGCTGCAGACGTAGTCGAACTGTACGAGCCGCTAGCTGAGGAGAAACATCAGCGCCTGGTTTTCCGCGCCGCGGCCCAGCCGGTTGTACTGGCCGATCGCGACATGCTGTTCCAGGCGCTTGCCAATCTGCTGGACAACGCGGTTAAGTACACCCCGCTAGGCGGCATCATTGAAGTGGTCGTAGCGCAGAGCGACGATGGCCCCAGCGTCGCTGTCGGTGACAGTGGTCCGGGCGTGGCCAACGCCAACCGGGAGAAGATTTTCCGGCGCTTTTACCGGCTCGATAGCAGCCGCTCGAGTGCCGGCAACGGCCTAGGCCTCAGCCTGGTCAACGCCGTCGCCCGCCTGCACCGGGCCCGCATCGACCTTGACGACAACGATCCGGGTCTGCGGGTAACGCTAACTTTTGCCACAAACGGGGCATGAACGCAGCCATTTACCACTCCCACCCGCACTCGCTAAGCGCTGCTTCGAGCGACCCGGACGGTAACGGGCCTAGAGTGTAGCTCGGCCCAACAAGGGTCGCTGCTGGCAGTCTGCGGTAAACGCCGTGTCAGTCTTTGGCCGGGTCGGCTGCCTGGTTGCTTGCTGCTGCCGCGCCCTGGCGAACGGTTGCATCGGTCTGACCGAAAAGGATTTTGCTCGATTCCGGGGTTACGGTTGCGTTAGC
>PBTT01000030.1 GCA_002729195.1 Acidiferrobacteraceae bacterium | reverse complement strand
GGAGATCAAATCACCGGTCCGGCTACAGGATATCCAGCTGACAGATCATTCCTTTGCTCCGGGTTATGGCCAGCTTAATGATGCGGCCCGCAACACAATCCACCTTTGCGCCCGCCTTGAAGCGTTACTGCTGGATCCGGTCTATACCGGTAAATCCATGGCAGCCTGCATCCAGCGCGCCCGTGATTGCAGCCCGGATCAGTCCATTTTGTTCATACACACCGGGGGGGCGCCGGGAGTTTTTGCTTACAGTGGCCAACTCCTGCCAGCGGGCGGATAGCGATCACCCTTAAGGCCAATGGTAACTAGAACCGGATCTTGTATATCTTGACCGTTCCCCCGCCAAGATAGGGGGCTCCGGAAGCACCAGGTGGCTCGGCATACACTATAACCCTAGCCGGTTGAGGGTGTGAGATGCTTTCTTTACGATGTAATTAGTAGCTTTTGATGTCAAGACCCAGTTAGCGGAAACTAGAGCTACCTTATGGACAGTATTTCCTTGACAAACATCGGTTGACTAAACTTGGGCTCGAATGGTCCCCCACTTTGAATAATCTCAGTGAAACGATCGACCTTCTCTTGATAATATTCCGCTGGACCATATGGCTCTTTTCTGACAAGGTACTCCATCAAGGCATTGAATAGTGCCACAATCCTATCATCCACAATGAAGCAATTGTCACATAACCTATAGTCCTTCACCTCTCCCTTTCTGTGCGCCTCACGCAATTTCTCTAATACATGTCCATTCCAAACATCCCGAATTGACTGATTCTTAATGTCACCCACAATAAGTTCACCATGGTAATCTCGACAGCAACTTGAAACGGCGCCATCATGATGAACCCAGAGGGACCGGAATGGCAGCTGGCATGGTCTATTTGGAAATGTAGCTTCAGGAAACAGGTTTACCCGGTGAAAATACGAAGTATCCGGAGACAGACTATTCATAAAACCAAAACTCATCCAACGCGGATCGATAAATTGACGAAATAATTGAATAAATTGACCAACCTCATGAACGTTGTCATTAGACAAGACCATGTTGGATGAAATAGAGTATCCACGTGGCAACAATTCTTCCTTAGCCAGTTGGATATTGTGAAGCAGGTCATTCCACTTTCCACCAGCGCGTATAAGTTCGTAAGTTTCTTTCGTAGCACCATCGATACTAAATCGAATATGGGAAGAGATGTCTCTATATTCAAGCAATGTATCCAGATGACGTTCCAATAGTAAACCATTGGTACTCAAGACTAAGATCATACCAACTTCTCGGAACACAGCTAATATCTGAGGTAACCTGGGATTCGCCAACGGATCGCCGATTGTGTGAACATCGACAGCTTCGACGCCCTCTGCTTTTAATTCTTGTAATACTTGTATTAATAGATCATCCTTGATGACGCCCTTTTGACGCTTTGCCATGAGGGTATTGCACATCAAGCAATTTATGTTGCATGTATTGTTGATCTCAACGGTAGGGGGGCGCCGCAATTCATTCTGAGATGGCAGGTACGGCTTATAATCGGACGCGTCAAGTTCAGCTAGTCGCTCCCAAAATATTGCAGCATGTTTCTTCATCTCCATCTTCGCTAACAAAACCCGAGGGATAAGGGATAGAAACTTAGAGATAGGAATTTGCTTTTAGCAGATGGGGGCCTCGGGCCAGCAGCGGGCCCAGAACCTGGCCGTTAGTCTGTTTCAGATAAACCCCGTTATCTCTAATAACTATTTCACCTTCTCCTTTTTTCTAGAGGGAAGCCACATCGCATAGCGTCACCTATTTTGTAGTTCTTTTGCAAGCACCCATACCACCCAGCAACCACAGGATACCCTACCTAGCATGAAAAAGGCTCAGGCGATATCACCGACGAGGTGGTAGCTAAGGGATTTGGCTGCACTTGTGCCACTCTTGCTCATTGGGGACTATCGCCTTGGAAAGATCGTCGAGGAACCTACCGGGAAGTTCCCGTGGCTCGACGGTTTCTCGAAGTTCAACCGTTCGTTGCAGGGCAGCGCATAGAAACGCCGCCAGGCTGCCTTCGAAAGATTCCTCGACTAGGCCGCGGATCTGCTTCCTCGTAGCGACCGGATTCCAGAGGAGATCGAGGACCATGTTGTAGCACTGTGCGCGTTCGACTTGTTCCGCGGGCATCGTAGAACTCGCGTGAATGCGACCGTCCCTCGGATCGACATCGAATCCGAATTGCTCGACTTGGTTGAAGAGAGCCGTGGAAGGGAAAATGCGGAGAGTGCTCGACACGATGGCCAGGCTACCGAGAGAACCACAGAAGTCGACCGAAGTGAGCCAGTCCGACAGCGATTCTCCAGGTAGACCAATGATCAGATTGACCTTCGTTTCGATACCGAACTCTTCGGCAAGGCGGACATTTTGTCGAAAGCGGTCCTCGCGAAAGAATCCCCTCTTGATTCTCGAGAGAGTCTGGACATTCGAGGACTGAAGCCCGATCTCGATTGATCGGAATCCGGCCAGTGCCATCGCTTCGATCAGTTGTGCATCGAGGCGCTCGATGTTGATCTCGGCATGGAAGGTCCAGTCGTCTCCAAGCGTTTGAAGCTCGGCCAAGATTTCGAGAGCCCGCTGCCGGTTGAGGACGAAAGTTCCATCGAGGAGATCGACCTGCATTTTCTTGGCGTCGACGTGTTCCCGGATGTAAGCGATGTCCTGGAAGATGTGCTCGAGAGAGTGGGCACGGTAATTTCCTGCCATGTTGCAGTAGGTACACTGAAACGCACATCCGTCGGAGGTGAGGAGTTGGAGTCGACCGCTGTCGATGGAGGCTTCGAGGAACTCAGGACTGGTCGTGATCGGAGAGGATATTTCCTCCTCGGCAATCGAATGACTGTAGATCGGCCCGAATTCATTGGCGGAGCTGCGCCGATCCGGCTTGCCTTCGATGTTGACGAGAACCTCTAGGAGGGCTTGCTCTGCACGACCTGAAATGGCCAGATCGATGACCCCGTTCTCGATGGCTCGCATCAGAGCTGGGTTCTGGGGAGTCACTTGTGGGCCTCCGGCCAAGATGACGAGCTCGGGATTAGACGTTCGTAACCGATGGGCGAGGTCGAGTAGTTGGGATTCACTCCAGATGCACAACTGAATGCCAAAGACATCATGGTCGACCATGACATCGAATGGGCTGGCCTCCCCCTCATCAAGTATCGGTCGGATATCGACCTGCCCCCTGAACTCGGTGGAACAATCGAGGTGAGCTTTCAGGCACCAGAGCCCGTAGCTTGGAGCCTTGAAGTTTGAGTCGTCTATGGAAGTGAGCAGGATATTCATGACGAGGCCCTTTCCCGGAAGGCGTGGGAAGATCCGAACCGCTGGAGGTAAGTGGCCACGTAGAATTTGGATGGGAAGGTGCGTTGCCCATGCTCCTCGAGTGATGCATCGACTGTCTCGACAAACGATCTGAATCCTGAATCAGGCTGGCCGTTCATGACTAGATCCAGTTTATCCCGGCAAATCCATGGCGGCCTGCATCCAGCGCGCCCGTGATTACAACCCGAACCAATCCATTTTGTTCATGCATACCGGGGGGCGCCGGGGGTTCGTGCCCATGGCACAAGCTTATCTGATGACCTTTTTGAAAGATATCGTAGGAAAACTAGCATTGTTTGCTAGTTTGGTATATAACTTGGCGATAGTTATTGGAACCAGGACCAAAGACAGATGACAAAAGACAAAAAAATACATGATAAGGATCTCGAGAATGTGTCTGGTGGCCGGAGAAAAACAGTTGGACGCAAGACAGCCGGAACCAGCATCGATTTTGGTGTCGGCGATGTACTGGGCGCGGATGAAACAACCTGTTCTTGTAGTTGTGGCTGCACAACCAGCGGCACCTGGACATCAAACAAAAAGACCTGGACCAACGACAAGAAAAAAAGCGCCAAAGACGGTAAATAGGGTAAAAGGATATTGAGAATACACGCCTGCTACACCAAACACACTAACTCCTTTATCTGTTGAGTGACTGGGGCTGATGTTAAACCCCAGTCACTGTCACCATGATGACCCGGAAGTCGATGTGTCAAACCATCGACAGTGAGTGCTCTACCCCATAAGTTCTTCCACACCGGAAAGCACTCCTATCTGTACCTACCGTTTAACAACCGCTTCTACCAGCTCGATGATTGTTGTATCGAGACACTTAGCGCCTGGCTTCATGGCGATACCGCTACACACACCACTGTACCTAGCGACAGCCTCGGTACCTTTCTGGCCGGCCATCCGGAAATACGCGAGGCTTTTACTAACTATCAAGAGTTTGATTTCCATAACCCGATTACAACTACCGGATATCGCCAAGCCATCACTGATCACCTGACAACCTGCGTTCTTTGTGTCACCGAACAGTGCAACCTTAGATGCAGCTACTGCTGTTACTCCGAACATTACCCCCAGTCGCCCAACTTCAGCAATAACACTATGCGCAATGAAGTAGCGCGACAAGCTGTTGATTTCCTGTTTACACATTCACGGAAGACTTCTTCTGAACTGACACTCGGCTTCTACGGTGGAGAGCCGATGATCAACTATCCGTTGATCCGAAACACTGTCGCATACGCCAAAGAAATTTTTGGTGATCAGATTTTATTCACTATGACTACCAATGCGACGTTGCTGAATCAGGAAAAAATTGATTTTCTGATAGAAAACAATTTTGGCCTAACTGTCTCGCTGGATGGAGATCAACAAAGTACAGACCGTTACCGAAAGTACTGGAAAGAACCGGGCAGCGTCTTTGAGTCGGTACTGACATCGGTAAGAATGATTCGAGAGGCTGATCCAGATTATTTCCAGAACAGGGTCATTTTTAATTCGGTGCTTTCCGGGCCACTCGACTTAGACAGCCTGGAGGAGACCTTTATTGAGCGCCTCGGTACACAGGCTGTCAACGTAGGCCTTTCCACCATCAGTGCAGAACATACAGATTTCTTTGAGCATCACCCGCTGGCGAACCAATACGACGATGTGCTGAACCAGGCTGAAGATGCTTACTATAAAAAACTGGCAGAAGGTATAGGGAGTGACAAGCGCCAATCCATAGCTTTTTATCACTTTCTGAGGGGTGCGACTATCCGAATCAGTAAACGACCAGATAAACCGCTGAATGAAACGATCCCCTTTCCCACTGGACAGTGTATTCCGATGGTTTTTCAGACCTACATCCGACCTAATGGTGATACCTATATCTGTGAGAAATTCGAAGGTAATAGCGTAGGCAACGTTTTTGACGGAATTGATATCGATGTCGTCGAGGCCCTTTTTCAGCCCTATTATCAGGATACAACTAAGACCTGCAAACAATGCTGGGTACAACGGCTGTGCAGTAACTGCATTGTAGAGTGCATCAGCAATGGCGCTTTCAATCCAGAAATGAAGCGTTCTGCCTGTGAGAACGAGCGGGCTAGTTATGAGCACTCAATTATCCGATACCTTGATACCTTAGAGAAGAACCCCTCTGCATTGGATATTCTCGACAACTGGAGTTACGAATAATAGGTTTTTTTTCTGATGAGCTTTATGCCTCGTTCACGGCAGAACTTCTCAACTATTCGGTATACCCTGCATTCCTCACCCCAGCGAATCGTTGAGTGAGTGTCGTGCTCTGAATCCAGCCGGGAATCAAAATAACCTGCTCCCTGCATATCGGCTCCGTATATCAGGATTTCCCTGGCCCCTTCATGCAATGCTTTCGCAATTGCTGCCACCAGGGTAAAGGTATGCCAGAGCATCTCTGGATCCATACTACCTGGCCCACAAAGATCAGAATTTTTAGGGAAAAAAGACTTCTCAAAACCATCCAGTGTCTGGATGACATCTGGCCGATAACGCTGGGTTTCAGTTATCAATTTTTCCGGGCACCACAAGACAACACCGGACATAAATTCATCAACGTTATCTGCGAGCAACAGCACCGATGGAACAACATGGTAATCCATCACAGCCCAATAACCGCATGAAACCCCCAGTATCGCGCCGTTAACCGCAATTGACCGGCTTGTGGGCTGAAAAAAACCAGGATCTATTTCATTGACCCAATGCTTCAGTGACGGGCCTGGGCAAAAAATTTTCCAGGTACTCATGTTGCGGTAGTATAACTACGATGGATCATGTCTCTTCGGACTGAAACTGAGCCCCATACCCTCTCTCAACACAAGCTGTCGTTGTTGCCCGTAGATTGAAACGCTACGGGGAAAACCGCCTACTACTATTTCAATTGAAAGACTGCCTTAGCTGACACACCTACTTTTCTTGCACCGGCCGTGGTCCGGCTGGCCTAATCTGAATAGGGAAACTAGAATTTTCCGTTTATTCAGAACCGGCGTACGGTGGGCAACCGTAGTTACCGACCATATAACAATCACACAGAACGATCGCCAGTAGCTAGAACCGGTCCAGAGAATATGGCGTGATGTCGATCGGACTGGGCGAGCCACAGACCATTGCAGCCGTCAACTGTCCGGTCATCGGCGCCTGGGTGAGGCCCATGTGACCGTGGCCGAATGCTGCAAACAACCCGGGTTGCCGAGGTACGGGGCCAATGCAGGGCAGCGAATCGGGCGTAGACGGCCGCGAGCCCATCCATTCGCTCACATCCGCCGTATTAAGGCCTGGCAGCATGCCCCGGGCAAGGCGGGAGATCACCTTCGCTCGGCGGTAGTCGGGCACAGCCTCGAGCCCGGCAAACTCCGCGGTCCCGGCACAGCGCAGGCCCGTCTCCATGGAACTCGCCACGAATTTCTTGTCCCCATCCATAACGGAATTGTTAAGGGCNNCCCCGGGGTCGGCAAAGACCACGTGATAGCCTCGCTCCGCCTCAAGCGACACCCGTACTCCCAGCGGTGCCAGCAGTCGGGCAGACCAGGCACCACCCGCCACTACCGCCTGGGNTGAACTGAAAATACCCTGGTCGGTACGCACCTCGAATGACCTGGGTGTTNCTGGGATNATTTCGCACACCCGGGCACGCGTGAACACCACACCCAGGCGTCGCGCTTTTTCGGCCAGAACCTCTCCCAGCCTTCCTGGGTTCATTGCCCGGGCCTGACCCTTGATCAAAACCGCCGCCTGGTATTCTGGTGCAAGCGCCGGCTCTATCTCCCGCGCCTCATCACCGCTGATAAATTCCAGTGGTACGCCGCGCTCACGGCGCAGCGCCCACTGTGCTTGATTTGGGTCAGCATGGCGTGCGGTGCGAAACACGTGGATATAGTAGGAATCGCACACCAGGTCTTCGTGGCCTGTGCCGTTCAGCAGTTCACGGTAAAGATTCCGGCAGTTACGGTTCAGCGCCAGAATGGCATCGGCGATCCCGCTAACACGGGAGCTCTGGGCGCTCGCCAGAAAACGTACCAGCCACGGCACAAGATACGGCAGGTAAGCCCAGCGCAGTGCGACCGGTCCATCAGGAGAGAAGGTCCAGCGTGGGATGCTCTTCCATTGTCCCGGCAGGGACTGTGGCACACACGACCACGGGGAAATCACACCCGCGTTACCAAAACTCGTTCCTTGGCCCGGCGCTTCCCAGTCAACGACCCGTACAGTCAGGCCGCTATTGGCAAGTTCCAGTGCACAGCAGATACCAACAATGCCCGCTCCGATAACTGTTACGTCGTGAGAGTCAGCCTCAGACATTATCCGGAAGAACAGGCCGGGCGCTGCGCCAGGCCATTACCTGCTGCAGAAGTACCGGCGCGACAAACGCCAATGCCAGCAGATCGCTCTGGGTTCCAGGCGCCACCAGCAACACGCCTGCCAGCGCCATGGCCCAGCGAATAATGACGGGCATCCGCACCAGAAAATAGCCCGCAACGGAAGTCGCGACCATAAAGATGCCCACCGCACAGCTGAGTGTTGTCGACAGGAACGACGTCCAGGTGAAGTAATCCTCGATAACGATCAGCATGGCCGGAGAATAGACAAACACCATCGGCACCATCAGCTTGGCGATGCCCAGAGTGAAGGCAGATACACCGGTGCGAAAGGGGTTGGCGCCGGCAATCCCAGCTGCAGCATATGCCGAGGCGCAGACCGGTGGAGTAATCTCCGAGATGACCCCGTAATACAGAACGAACAGATGAGATGCCAGTGGTGGCACCCCGAGGTTGGCCAATGCCGGCTGGGCCACTGTAACAAGCATGATGTAGAGCGCCGTGGTCGGCAACCCGGCTCCCATCAGGATACAGGTGACCGCAATAAGCAACAACGATATAAACAGAGTCAGACCCTGGATCGAAAAATTGATTAGCGGAATCCAGGCAAAGAGTGAATACAGATTTTCGCCGATCGCAAGTGCTCCGTTTGTGACCATGAAACCGAGGCGAAAGCCCAATCCGGTCGAGTTGACCACACCGACCACGATGCCGATGGCGGCACATACTGCACCCACGGCCAGTGCGTAACGCACGCCGGTTGCGCAGCCCTCGAGGATGTCGCGCAAGCCGATACGGTGCATGGGGTTGACCAGCCCGACTCCCAGGGCAGTAGTGATGCCCCAGAAAGCTGCCATGTGCGGCGAATAACCGCTGAACAGTACATAAATCAGCACCACCAGAGGCAAAGCGGTCGGCCATCCTCTTTTCAGNACCGCCAGCAGACGCGGGATCTCCTCAGCNGGCATACCTTTGAGNCCCAGNCGTTTGGCCTTGAAGTGCACGATCGACANCACACCCACATAGTGCATGGCTGCGGGCACAATTGCCGCAAGCACGATGGTCGTATACGGCACCTCGAGGAATTCCGCCATNACNAANGCCGCTGCACCCATGATCGGCGGCGTAATCTGCCCGCCNGCGCTGGAGGCAGCCTCAACCCCGCCNGCAAGGTGCCCGGGATATCCCATNCGCTTCATATTGGGAATGGTCAGCGANCCAGTCGAGACCGTGTTGGCAATCGAGGACCCCGAAATNGTGCCNAAAAANGCCGAAGACACGACACTGACTTTGGCCANCCCNCCGGTATAGCGGCCCGCNATNACNGTNGCNACNTCNACAAAAAACTGACCCAGACCCATGCGTTGTGCAATCACACCAAACAGGACGAAATGAAATACCACGGTGGATACGATCCACAAGGTCACGCCGTAGATACCCTCGGCGGGAAAATACATGTTGTTGATGTACTGTGCCCAGTTGATGCCGGGGTGCTTGAGAATCATCAGGGGCATGTACTGACCGAGTACCGCGTAGACGGTAAATAGAAGAATAATGATCGGAACTATGATGCCAAGGGTTCTGCGCACAGCCTCCAGCAGCACCGCGATCAGAATAGTGCCAAAGACCACGTCAATAAACGCGGGGTCTCCCTGGCGCAAGACCTGTTCGGGCAGGAAAAAGCGCCGACCCAGCAACTCGAAATCAATTTCGTACCAGGTGATGCCGATATAAAGTGACGACGCCACCCCAGCCAGGATCAGCAGCCAGTCCCAAAGCGGCACATTGGAAAAACGCCACCAGGTGTTGGCATGCAACTCGCGGGAACGATTCCTTTTGAGCATCGGGTAACCGATGAACACCAGGATGATTACGCCCGACATATGAAAACCCATGTGCCAGTAATCGACCGGCACACCAGTGCCCGCTGTCACATAGTGATAAGCCGCGAAAAGAATCGAGAAAAGGAAGGTAAACCTGACCAGCCACGGTCCAACTGCNCTGATCTGAAGACCGGAGTCGTACTGTTGCTCAAGCTTTTCGGNCTGTTCGACATNGAGTTGCGCCACCAACAACCCCCCNTACCGCTTTAGGACNTCAGAAAAAGAGAACGGAGGCAGGCATCCGCCTGCCTCCGTTCCGACTTACTGCAACATCACAGCTGATCAGTTGATCATGCCGATTTCTTTGTAGTAGCGCTCAGCACCCGGATGCAACGGAATCAATACGCCTTTGAGCGCTGTTTCCAGTTTAATGGCCTTGCCCTTAGCGTGACCNTTATCCAGCAGTTTGCGGGTGTTCTTGTTCCACAAAGCCTTGGTGATATTGTAAATCAGCTCTTCAGGCTGGCCGGCTGATGTAACCAGCTGGCCATTGACCGCCACCGTGGGAACATCGTAGCCGATGGTCTCGTACACTCCTGCCGGAATGTCTGAAGGCACATAGTAGGGAATGATGCCGTTAATCGCTTTGCGTTCATCTTCGGAGAATTTNTACAGTTCAAACCCNTTGGTCGANCCCAGCTGGATTAACGCAGCAAACGGAGTACCCCCNGCATAGAAGAAGGCATCCAACTGGCCGTCCGCCAGGCGTTGGGCGCTTTGCCCCAGGCCCAGTTCATGCTCTTTAGCCTNGATACCGTAGTGCTTGAGAATCATGCGCACCGATACCTGGGTGCCTGAACCGGCTGCAGCAACACCAACGCGCTTGCCGTTCAAATCTTTCAGACTGGAAAAATGCACACCCTTGGGNGNAACCAGGTGCATGTCTTCAGGGTACAGATTGGCAATCACCCGNACATTATCCTTCTTGTTNCCGACGAATTTGCCTTCGCCGTTATAACCCTGGGTCACNCTCTGTGCACCGGCAAGGCCAGCATCCAACTGGCCAGCATGGATTGCGTTCATGTTGGCTACCGAAGCGTTGGTCGATACTGCGATCGCGACCAGCCCCGCCACACCGCAACTGCCGCCCTTGTCACAGGCGCGCGAGCCAGGCGGGTTTGAAATCGCATTGGCGATAAGACCACCGATCGGGTAGTAGGTACCACCGGCGCCGCCGGTGCNGATGCGGAAGAACGTCATGTCCTGTGCCTGGACACTGCCCATCATCANGCCNAANCCNGCTACAACGCCAGCCAGTAAACCTCTCTTGACTATCATCATCTTGTCTCCTCAATTAGGTGTAATGCTGAGAAAAACCGGCCCTNTNTNCGNAAAACGGGATCCGGGGTCAGCGACTATCCANCTACCAAGACATATTGTCAAATTATTANAGAGTTATTTTTGATAGAATTTTGTAATGAATATGCAANTCTNGNAACCATANGNCTCGGNATGAACCTGAAACAACTGAACGCTTTCCAGGAAGTGATGCGCACCGGGTCAGTGACCGAGGCCGCGGCGAACCTCGGCTGTACCCAGCCNGCCATCACCAACCTGATCCATCGTCTTGAGAACAGCATCGGTCAGACCTTGTTTCAGCGACGCAACCGCCGCCTGCTGCCTACCCCCGAAGCCCACTACCTAATGAACGAAGCAGCCGCAATCCTCGACCAGGTCCAGAACGTGGAAACCAAAATGCGCAGCGCCGCCAACCTCAAGGCTGGCGAATTACGCATCGCCTGCATGCCCATTATCTCCGACCTCTTGGNATCACAANTTATTGCCGACTACGTCAGTACCCGACCCGATGTCAGCATCTATCTGTCGAGTCAGCCGTCACATCAGGTATATGACAGCCTGGCCTCCCAGCAGTTCGACATCGGCTTTGCCGAGATTGAAAC
>PBTT01000029.1 GCA_002729195.1 Acidiferrobacteraceae bacterium | reverse complement strand
CCCTACAAACCCGATCACTACCGTTACTGAAATTGCCGGCGGCGCGAAAATGAAAACGCCCCCGTCTAGGCGGGGGCGTTTCTGTTATTCAACCGATGGTCGGCTCACGCGAGCAGGTTAGGTATTAGTTTACTTTCGAGGTCGTGGATATGGTCTTTAATATAAAGTTTGCGTTTCTTTAAGCGTTTAACCTGTAGATCGTCCTGGCAGCCGGCAACGATGTCTTGCAGTTCTTTATCCAGCGCCCGGTGCTCTGATTTAAGTTCTTCGATTTTAATACCAAGATCCGTCTGCTGTTCTTCGGTCATATGGTGTCAGTCTCCCTCACGCNTTGGTTGTTGGTGAGTGTGTTCCTNGNGCGNAAACGGNCCGGGGCGCGTTGGCGTCAAAGCCNGACCANCCCNCGACAACCTGTCCGCCCCCTGATCCTACTCCTTTTTCGCGGCAGTTTCATCAACCTNNAGNAGTTGGNTTAAANNCNNCAANGGCTNCTTACNGNGANACATTTTCNCACGNAAAATCANANAGTTANNGACNATTTAGCACANAGGATGAATGCCNGNGCAGNTCGCCTCGNCCTNNNGCCANGNAGTCGCNGGCCAACTGGGAAACTGCTNCTCGGCATGGTTGCGTTGCTGCTGGTGCTGTGGNTCNTTNCCGGTATNCGAACGATGCTCCAGCAGAGCAGCGATGCGCAAAAACACTGGCCAGTACTGCTGTTACCATTGGCCACCGTCTTCGTCATTATCCCGATNGCCTGTACNAGACATTATCCTGTTGACNCCACTATCGTCCGGCACTGAAGATAGATCTTGGGTACCGCNNCNNCGTCNCGGCTNCNCNCAGTCNNTGGTTAGGNCAGGGGTTGGCCTGATACGGTNCCTGCAAGCCCCGNCAACACACCAATGGTCNAGGGTATCCCCCGCTCAACGGTCGCTGGTGCCAGCAACATCATGAGCGNTCGGGCTNCCAGCAGTGGCCGCACCTATCTCNCCGACTATCAGCCGCCGNNTTTTGCCATACCGAGCGTTCAACTCACGTTCGACCTTGGNGACACCCGCACCCATGTTCNTGCNCTGTTGTCGATNACNCGNCAAGGGGCTCACCAGCAGCCACTGGTCCTCGANGGGGAACAAATCGAACTCNTGTCCNTGNTGCTTGACGGTGCGCCGATNGAGCCGGATCAATGGCTGGTTGACGAACATACGCTGACCCTGCANGANGTNCCTGACCANTTCCAACTTGAAATTGAAACCTGNCTAGACCCCTCGGCCAATACTGCACTGAGCGGCCTGTATCTGTCCGTGGACACCCTCTGCACCCAGTGTGAGCCCGAGGGGTTTCGCCGCATAACCTACTTTCTAGATCGCCCNGACGTGCTATCGACCTACCNGGTTACCCTGCAGGCTGACCGGGNCCGCNACCCNATGTTGCTNGCCAACGGTAATCTGGTAAAGAGCCACAAGATAGACGGTGGCCGCCACCAGGCTACCTGGTACGACCCCCACCCCAAACCCAGTTATCTCTTTGCCCTGGTCGCAGGCCAACTCGGGCACCTCGAAGACCGCTTTATTACCAACTCGGGCCGTGCAGTGACGCTGCGGGTCTACGCCCATGACCGTGATCTGCCCCAGTGTGGCCACGCNNTGGCNGCTTTGGGTGAAGCCATGCGCTGGGACGAGCAAGCCTATGGCCGCGAGTATGACCTNGACCNGTACAACATCGTCGCAGTCGAGGANTTCAACATGGGGGCTATGGAAAACAAGGGCCTCAATATATTCAACACCAAGTACGTGCTGGCCNTNCCCGCTACCGCCACCGACCGCGACTACCAAGCCGTGACCAGCGTCATCGGTCACGAGTANTTCCACAACTGGTCGGGCAATCGGGTTACGTTGCGGGACTGGTTCCAGCTCAGCCTCAAAGAGGGCTTCACTGTCTTTCGTGATCAACAATTCAGTGCCGTTCAGGGGTCCAACGGGGTCAAGCGAATCGGGGACGCGAACCTGCTCCGCAGCCAGCAGTTCCGCGAGGACGCGGGCCCCATGGCCCATCCAGTCCAGCCTGATTCCTATATCGAGATCAACAATTTCTACACCCTGACCGTCTATATTAAGGGCGCTGAGGTCGTACGCATGCTGCACTGCTTGCTTGGTGCAGAGACTTTCCGCAAAGGTTGCGACCTGTACTTCGATCGGCACGACGGGCAGGCTGTCACCACGGATGAATTCATACGTGCCATGGAGGACGCGGCCGGCATTGACCTAGCGCAGTTCCGTCGCTGGTATCAGCAGGCCGGTACCCCCCGGCTGGTGGCACGTGGCCGGTTTGATTCGGCCACTCGCTGTTACACCCTCCACCTTCAGCAGAGTTGTCCCGCGACGCCGGGCCAGGCAGAGAAAACACCCTTTCACATCCCGGTGGTAACCGCGCTGTTTGGCCGCGACGGCAAACCACTTGCCACCAGTTGTTCCACGCAAGGCCCGGCTCGGCATGAACACACCTTGAGTCTGACCGAG
This sequence comes from Acidiferrobacteraceae bacterium, assembly GCA_002729195.1. Taxonomy (GTDB): domain Bacteria; phylum Pseudomonadota; class Gammaproteobacteria; order Arenicellales; family UBA868; genus UBA12578. Next base: position 18,799 of record PBTT01000029.1, on the reverse strand, counting down.
CGTGAACAACATTTCTTTTTCTACGGCCTTGCCGAGCCACCCGTAGCCTCGGTGTTGCGCGGCTTCTCGGCCCCAGTGATGCTGGAGACCGACCACAGCGATATGGAATTCGCCATCCTCATGGGCCACGACGACGATCCGTTTATCCGCTGGGATGCCGGCCAGCACCTGGCGCGAAAACAAATTCTAGCCACACTGGTGCAGCCGCAGGCGGTTACGCTAAATGATGCTTTTGCCGGTGCTTTTGGCCATACCCTGCACGGCGAATTCAAAGATCGCTCATTCCAGGCGTTGGCCTTGCAGTTGCCAAACGAAAATTACCTTGCTGAGTTCGTCGAGATAATCGAGCCCGAATCTCTGCACCTTGCCCGCCAGTCGGTCAAGCAAGCACTGGCGACACGTTACCGGCAAGATTTTTTCACGCTGTACCGGAAGCTCACGCCAGAAGGGCCCAGTGGCCTCGACTCCGCCAGCATCGGCAACAGGGCTCTGCGCAACATCTGCCTGTCTTACTTGATGGCGCTCGGGGAGGACAACGTCGTCAGCCTCACGCTAGANCAACTGGAAACAGCCGACAACATGACCGATGCCCTGGCCGCCCTGGTCGAGCTCGCCCACAATGNGCATCCGGCTCGGGTGCAGGCGCTGTCCGATTTCTATGCGCGCTGGCAGGATTATCCACTGGTGGTCGACAAGTGGTTACAGGTACAGGCCATCTCCAATCTGGCCGGAACCGTGGCAAATGTCGCTGCGCTGACTCGGCACCCGGCATACCAGGGTGATAATCCCAACAAAATCCATGCTCTCATCGGCACCTTTTGTCACGCTAACCCACTGTGCTTTCATCAACCCGACGGCAGCGGCTACCGCCTGGTGGCCGGGCAAATTCTGGATATCGACCCGCGCAATCCACAGGTCGCAGCACGGCTGGTGTCGGCCTTCAACCTGTGGCGACGTTTTGAACCCGGGCGCCGGGCACTGATGCGCACGACCTTGGAGGGTATCCGCAACAGCGCAACCCTGTCACGAGATGTCGCCGAGATCGTCAACCGGGCGCTGGCCAGCGAATAACGCCGCCAGCCGCATCGGGGCCGATGTTAAGATTCTTACCGAGTACGCCCGCAGTTTCCCANACACCGTGACCCCATCATCAAGTAAGAACCCGCTCAGCAAATCCAGCCGCGAGACGGTCGATGCCTTCTTGCAGGAAGTACGCTCGACGCCGCCGGTCAAGAGGACCAGGAGCCGTGGCCGGCTGCTGTTCGCCATGGATGCCACCGCCAGCCGCCAACCACTATGGGACCGAGCCTGCCACATCCAGGCCCAGATGTTTGAGGAGACTGAGGTACTGGGTGGCCTNGACGTGCAACTCGCCTACTATCGGGGGTTCATGGAGTTCCATGCCACGCCCTGGACTGGCGCTGCCCACGACTTNCTCAGGCACATGACTGCTATCCGCTGCGCGGCCGGCCAGACCCAGATTGAGCNGGTGTTGCAGCACGCAACAACCCAAACCTGTGAGGAGAAAATCAACGCCCTGGTCTTCGTCGGCGACTGCATGGAAGAAGACCCGGACCGGCTCGGCAAACTGGCCGGCGAACTGGCTATTCTCGGCGTGCCAGTTTTCGTGTTCCAGGACGGCTACGACCCGATCGCCGAGCGCACCTTTCGCAATATCGCCCGCCTGACCCGGGGCGCGTATTGCCGGTTTGATGCTACCAGCGCGGCCCAGTTGCGCGACCTGTTGTGTGCGGTGGCGGTATACGCCGCCGGCGGCCAGCGGGCGCTCGNAGATTTCGGTGCCANGCGTGGTGGTGGTGTGCTCAGGNTGAGCCAGCAACTNACTGGCGNGGACTGACACCTTGNTGCGATTGTTGCTGGGGCTGGCCGCGCTCGTNGGTCTGATGTGGTTGGCGGCATGGTTGGGTAAGGCTACGCCCGCGCAGCGTAGCCGCGCACTCAAGTTGATCGTCCTNTANGGNGTTGCCGGTNCGCTGTTGCTGCTGGTCATCACCGGGCGCATCCATTGGATGTTCGCTGCCATCAGCGCCGCAGTGCCCTGGCTGCAGCGGGTTTTGCTGGCACGTCAGGCGTGGCACCTTTTCAAGTCGAGCCGGGGACCGAGGCCCGGACAGGCCTCGAAAGTCCAGACCGCCTTTTTAAACATGACACTGAACCATGACAGTGGCCAGTTGCATGGCGAGGTNACCAGCGGCCNGTTCGCCGGACGTACCCTGGAGAGCCTCTCCCTGGAAGAACTGCTGACGTTACTCGAGGAATGCCGCCAGGGCGACAGGCAGTCGGCTGCATTGCTAGAGGCCTACCTCGACCGCACCCACAGCGACAGTTGGCGCGAACAAGCCAGTGCCGATCGCACCACGGCGCCAGCCCAAGGCCCGATGTCGACCGGGCAGGCAGCTGACATACTTGGTGTTAGCGAAGAAGCCACGGCAGAAGAAATCACCGATGCGCACCGACACCTAATCCAGCGCCTGCATACCGATCGTGGCGGCACTGATTATCTGGCTGCCCTGATCAACCAAGCGCGCGACACCCTGACGTCCAGAGGGTGATTGCCATCAGCGCAGCGACCTCTATTGGCCAAAAGAACAGCCGACGACTGTCATGGGGCTGGCGGCTCTCACTTTCAATTACGCTGCTTGTGGCAGGACTGGTCATCGCTCCGCAACAAATCAGTACCCGTCTGTGGCAACGCGAGGATGTCTGGGGCGTCGACCAAGCGCTGGTGCGCGAAACCCTGGCACCCGCGATCCAGGCCAACCGCTATTTACAGCGGATCGTCATCCACCACGAGGGAAAGCAGTTCCCAGCCACGGTCCACTACACCCTGGACCCTGGCTTGCAGGATGTGGCCAAAGCGGCATTCGAACAACAAGGCGGTCCGGACTACGGTGTTTTTGCGGCGCTCGACCCCGACAGCGGCCGGATACTGGCCCTGGTAAGCCACCGGCGTGAAGCGGACAATGACCAGAACCTCGCCCTGCGGGCGAGCTATCCGGCTGCTTCTGTTTTCAAAATCGTCACGGCCGCGGCGGCCGTTGACCTGGGCCAGGCCAGCGCCGCAACCGAACTGCCTTTCAACGGCAAAACTACCAGCCTCTACCGCAAGAACGTCCTGCATCACCGCGACACCAAGTGGACCCGCCGGTTACCGCTTAAGACCGCTTTTGCCAAGTCGGTCAATACCGTGTTCGGACGGNTGGGGCTTTACTCGGTGGGNGGCACTGCACTGGCAGATTACGCCAGCCGCTTNGGCTTCGGCCAGGCGCTTGACACCGACCTGGCGCTGGAACCGAGCGTCACTGGNCTGGACCCGGCCGATGACTGGTCGGTGGTCGAAACTGCCGCCGGCTATACCCGCACCACCACCCTGTCACCAGTCCATGGTGCGCTGCTTGCCGCCAGCGCTGCCAATGGCGGCCACCTACTGCCAGCCACCCTGGTCGACACCATCGTCGATGACAACGGGCTGATCATCTATGACCGGGGCAACCTTGGTGGTCACGCGATAATCAGCCCACATACTGCGGCCGAGATTCGCACCATGCTGCGCGAAACAGTTCAGGTCGGTTCGGCCAGATCATCTTTTACCGGGTTCTTCCGTGGCGCCATGGCGCAGGTCGAAGTCGGCGGCAAGACCGGTAGTCTCAGCGGCCTTGACCCGCAGGGGCGCTATGACTGGTTCGTCGGTTATGCTACGGCCGGGCCAAAAAAACTCGCTTTCGCGGCGCTTTGTATCAACCGTGATTTCTGGTATGTAAAATCGGCTTTTGTCGCCCGCAAAGCAATTGAGCACTACTTCGGGACAGTCGATTGAGCCAGTCACTTCGTTCAGCCTCCACAGCCGGGGACAGCGCATGAAACAGTACCTGGATGTCGTACGCCGCGTGCTCGATAGCGGCCAGCGCAAGTCCAATCGCACCGGGGTCGATACCATCTCGACATTCAATGTCAATTACCAGATGGACCTGCGGCAGGGCTTCCCATTGCTGACCACCAAGGAGATCTCCTGGAAGAACATCGTGGTGGAGAACTTGTGGTTTCTCTCCGGTGAGACCGATATCGACCTGCTGCGCCGGCACGGCTGCCGCTTCTGGGAACCGTGGACTGACGCGGCTGGCAAAGTGCCCAGCGCCTACGGTAATTTCTGGCGCCATTTTCCAATCCACGATGACGGGCACGGCGCCTTCAACGATCAGGTCGTCTGGGTGATCGACGAGCTTAAAAATAACCCCGACAGCCGGCGCCTGGTAGTTTCCGCCTGGGCCCCGGGTAACGCCCAAACTAGTGCCCTACCGCCTTGCCACGCCTTCTGGGTGCTGAATGTCCAGCGCGATAGTGCGGGTAAAGGGCTGCTGTGCTTGCACTTGACTCAGCGTAGTTGTGACGTGGCCCTGGGCCTACCCTACAACATCGCCGGCTATGCTTTCCTGCTATCGCTCATCTCACATTTCAGTGGCATCCCAGCTGCACGCTTTGGTCACACCCTGGTCGACGCCCACATCTACACCGCCAAACCGGACGGCTCGATGGCAGACTACGACCACGTGCCGGGGTTGCAGGATCAACTGACCCGCAAACCGCTGCCGTTACCCCAGTTGGAAATCGATCCCGCGGTTACCCAACTCGCAGACATCCAGGGCCTGCTCGAAGCCGACACCGACACGCTGCTGAATTCCTTCCGCCTGAGTGGCTACACACCGCACCAGGCTATCGGCTTCAAGGTTGCCGTTTAAAGGTCGTGGCCCGCCACGCTCTGCCGTGACTCCCAAGATGGGACTGCGCGGTGCCATCGTCGCAATGTCGCCCGAGCGGGTAATCGGTCAGCACGGCGGCCTTCCCTGGCACTACCCGGCAGATCTCAAGCGCTTCAAGCGCCTGACTCTCGGCGCCACCATCATCATGGGCCGACATACCTGGGAATCTATAGGTAGCCGGCCATTACCGGGCCGGCGCAATGTTGTCGTCACCAGCAAGCAACTTACCGAGGTGGAGTGCTTTGCCTCCATAGACGATGCGCTGGCCACCTGTATCGGCGATGTCTGGTTCATCGGTGGGGCACAACTCTACGCCGAAGCGCTTGCCCATTGTGACCTGATAGACGTTACCCTGGTTCCCGACCGAGTCGATGGCGATGAGGTCGTGTTCTTTCCGGAACTCAACCCCGAACAGTGGCAAGCCGGCCCGTTACAGACATTTTCTGACGATGAGCGGTTGTCCCGACAGCGTTATTGGCGGCGCGCCGGAACCTGAGAACGTGGATATCTCACACATATTCGACCCATTGAACGATGCCCAGCGTGAAGCCGTGGGTGCGGCGCCTGGTCCGGTGCTGGTGCTGGCTGGTGCCGGGAGCGGTAAAACGCGCGTGCTCACGTACCGTATCGCTTACCTGGTGCAAGCCCTGGAGGTCTCTCCACTGTCGGTACTGGCGGTTACTTTCACCAACAAAGCAGCCAACGAGATGCGCCGGCGCATTGAGGAGATGTTGGGCTTTTCAGTACGCGGTATGTGGATTGGCACTTTTCACGGCCTCTCACACCGGTTGCTGCGCTCCCACTTTGAGGCAGCCGGCCTGCCTGATTCGTTCGAGATACTCGACGCTGACGACCAGTACCGCCTGATCCGTCGGGCCCTACGAGAACTCAGCCTGGATGAGGGTTATTGGCCGCCCCGGCAGGTGCAGTGGTTCATCAACAGCCACAAGGAGGAAGGTCGCCGGTCGGCCGGCCTCGAGTCCGCGGCTGACCAGCAGCAACAGACCCTGCTGCGCGTCTATGCACACTACGAATCCATCTGCCAACGTCTCGGCCTGGTAGATTTTGCCGAATTACTGTTGCGGACGCTGGAGCTGCTGCAGAACAACGAAGCCCTGTGCGAGACCTATCGCGAGCGCTTCCAACATGTGCTGGTAGACGAATTTCAGGACACCAACGCCATCCAGTACCGCTGGCTCAAATTGCTGGCCGCGCCGCGCAATCAGATTACTGCGGTGGGGGACGACGACCAGTCTATCTATGGGTGGCGTGGTGCCCGGGTGGAGAACATGGACCTGCTGCAGCAGGACTTTCCAGGCACCCGCATCGTGCGTCTGGAGCAGAACTACCGCTCGACCGGCAATATCCTGAAAGCGGCCAATACCGTCATCGACCAGAACGTGGGACGCCTAGGCAAAAACCTGTGGACCAACGGCAAAGCGGGTGCGCCGGTGCAGTTGTATGCTGCTTTGGACGAGATCGACGAAGGTCGCTTCGTGGTGGACCACGTGCAGGAATGGCAGCGCCAGGGTCACCGCCGCGACTCGGTCGCGATCCTGTATCGTTCCAATGCCCAGTCCCGGGTGTTCGAAGAACTACTACTCGCAGCTAGCGTACCTTATCGTGTCTACGGGGGTCTGCGCTTTTTTGAGCGAGCCGAGATCAAGGACGCTTTAGCCTACTTGCGGCTGGTCACTAACCGTGAGTCAGACCCTTCCTTCGAACGTGTGGTCAACGTGCCGCCCCGGGGCATCGGTGCGCGTACTGTCGAAGCGGTTCGTCAGCAAGCCCGAACCGAGGGGCTCTCGTTGTGGGCCGCAGCACGAGCGTTGACAGCCACTGACATCATGCCCGGCCGAGCACGCTCGGCGCTTACTCGTTTCATCGATCTCGTCGACACCCTGGCTGCAGACTGCGAGAACCTCGAACTCGCCGAGCAAACTGATCTCGTCATCGCTCGCAGCGGCTTGATCGAGCACTACCGCAGGGAGCGCGGTGAAAAGGCCTTGACCCGGGTGGAAAACCTCGAGGAACTGGTCAGTGCCGCCCGTAACTTCGGCAATGAAAGCGAACTGCCCGGGGAGACAGACCTGCTGACAGAGTTTCTGGCCCACGCTGCGCTGGAAGCGGGCGAGGGCCAAGCCGAGGCCTGGGAGGATTGCGTGCAACTGATGAGCCTGCACTCGGCCAAGGGGCTGGAGTTTCCGCTGGTGTTTTTGTGTGGCCTGGAGGAAGGGCTGTTTCCTCACCAGCGCTCGCTGGACGAGCCTGGCGGCCTGGAAGAGGAAAGGCGGCTGTGCTACGTCGGCATGACTCGGGCCATGCAGCGGCTAGTACTGAGCTGGGCCGAGGTACGGCGCCTGCACGGCCGCGAACACTACACCAGCCCTTCGCGCTTTCTAGCCGAGATGCCCCCGGAATTGATCGAGGAGATCCGTGTCGGTATCAGCGGGCGTCGTCGCAGCGCGGCCGACCTAGCGCGAGACACTGTTTCCCCGTCGGGCCCGACACAAGCGTGTGCGGACGGCATCCAGTTGGGCGGTCGGGTGCAGCATGCCCGGTTCGGGCTGGGTACTGTAGTAATGGTAGAAGGTCAGGGTGAGCATGCTCGGGTCCAGGTCCGCTTTGAGCGCGCGGGCAGCAAGTGGCTGGTGCTGGCCTATGCCAACTTACAACCGGCGTGAAAGGCGGTACTGCCGCTGGCCCACGTGGATGCCGGCAAAATCGGTGGGTGCGGTTTTCACCTGGTGCGGCCGGCCTTGCGCCAGCTTGTCTCCCCAGTAACGCAGTGTGCGCTATTCCTGAACGCCATCAATGGCTTGCCCCAGGAGTCGGTTTTGGCTGATCGTAATCCAGAGCCAAGCACGGGCCACTGACAGGGATCATGTCATATAGGCCAGCACGATGCCGGCAAAGACCGACCCACCGAACCAGGTATTGTTAAGGAATGCTTTCAGGCACAGATCACGGTCACGGTCACGGCACAGCCAGCCCTGGTAAACGGCCGTAGCACCGGCCCCTAGGAGGCCGAGATAAAACCAGGCATTGAGCTCGAGATGGCCGCCGATAGCAGCCAGCACCGCCAACGCTAACGCCTGCAGTACAGCGTTCAGCGGAAGGTCGAAGCGGCCGAACAGAATTGCCGTGGACTTAACTCCGATCTTAAGATCATCGGGTCGGTCGGCCATCGCGTACATGGTGTCGTAGGCCACCGTCCACAACAGATTGGCAAAGAGCAGCCACCATGCCAGCACTGGGACCGTTTCGGTCTGGGCTGCAAACGCTATTGGGATACCCCAGGAAAACGCGATGCCGAGGTACAACTGGGCCAGGTGGGTAAAGCGCTTGAACAGCGGATAAGTCACCGCGATCCCGGCACCGGCAACCGCCAGCCACAGCGCCAGGCGGTTCAGCATCAGCACCAAGATAAACGCGATAGTCAGCAGCACCAAGAACAGCACCAATGCCTCGCGCAGGCTGACCGTGCCGGCAGCCAGTGGTCGGCCACGGGTTCGCGCCACATGCGGGTCAAAGCCGCGATCCAGATAATCGTTGATTACGCAGCCCGCTGCCCGCATCACCACCACGCCGACAACAAATATCACCACAATAAAGGGCCGCGGCCGACCAGCAGCCGCGATCCACACAGCCCACAGCGTGGGCCATAGTAATAGCAGCCAGCCAATCGGGCGGTCCAGTCGGGCGAGGCGCCAGTACTGTGCGAACTGCTTACGCATCGGAGAACTGCAGGCCTGTGCCTAACCAACGGTCGAGCAGGGGTGCCACTGCTTCGGGGTGCGCGGCCAGTAACGTATCCGCGGCCGTTTGTACCGACGGTAACAACGCTCGGTCCCTGGCAATATCCGCCACCCGCAGTTGCGGCAAACCGCTCTGGCGAGTACCCAACAATTCGCCGGGNCCGCGTAACTCGAGGTCCTTGTTNGCGATAGCNAAACCGTCCGTAGTCTGGCGCAGCGTGGCCAGGCGCTGGCGGGCCGAGGTGCCCAGCGGCGNCTGATACATNAGTACACAGACCGACTGNTGNCCGCCGCGGCCAACCCGGCCGCGCAACTGGTGCAATTGTGCAAGNCCTAGTCGTTCGGCATTCTCGATTACCATCAGGGTAGCCTCGGGCACGTCCACGCCGACCTCGATCACCGTGGTTGCAACCAGTAGGTCGATCCGTCCGGCCCGGAAATCGGCCATCACCGCGTCTTTCTCCGCTGATGGTATTCGGCCATGCAGCAGGGCGATGGCAAGGTTCGGCAGGTCGGCGCGCAACGCTTCGGCCCGGCTGGTCGCGGCCTGTGCCTGGAGCAGGTCGGAATCCTCCACCAGCGGGCACACCCAGTAGGCCCGGCGGCCCCTGGCACAGGCCTCCTGGATGCGCGCCTGCACATCGTCCCGGCGAGAGTTAGGCANGACTACAGTCTCCACCGGCTGGCGCCCGGGCGGCATCTGGTCNATCACGGAAACGTCCATGTCGGCATACATCACCATGGTCAGCGACCGGGGGATAGGGGTTGCGCTCATCACCAGTTGGTGCGGTGCCTGGCCGGCTGCGCGACCTTTGTCGCGCAGNGCCAGGCGTTGCGCCACACCAAAACGGTGCTGCTCATCTACCACTACCAGNCCTAGATCAGCATAGTGGACTTCATCCTGNAACAAAGCATGGGTCCCGATCGCGACGCTGGCNTCNCCGNTGGCTAGGCGGGCACAGACTTCCTGGCGCTCACGGGCCCCGAGACGACCGGTCAGCCAGACAGGCTCAAGCTCGACAACTGCCAGCCATTGCTGAAAACTGCCCAGGTGTTGCTCGGCCAACAATTCGGTGGGCGCCATGATGACAGCTTGTTGTCCTGCTTCTATTGCCGAGAGCACGGCCGCGGCCGCAACGACNGTCTTGCCTGAGCCAACATCNCCCTGNAGTAACCGCAGAGCCGGCCGAGCCCGACCCATGTCNTCGAGNACCTCGTCGATCACCCGCTGCTGGGCAGCAGTCANGTCGAAACCGAGCNGAGTGCGTAGTTGCGGCCACAGGCGCGTCGACGGTGGGGTCTGCGGTGCCGTCAACGCCTCGCGTTGCTGGCGCCGCTGGCGTACCGCTAGATGATGGGCCAGCAGTTCCTCAAATACCAGCCGCGCCTGTGCCGGATGCTTGCCGGCTTGCAATGCAACCACGTCCGTCTCCGGCGGCGGCCGGTGCAGCAACGCCAACGCAGCGGCTAACGAGATTCCAGGCCATAGGGATGCAAAAGTATCTGGCAGCAATTCGGGAATGTCCTGCCCGCACATGACCAGGGCCTGGCTGGTCAGATCGCGCCACTTGCGCTGCCCTAGCCCCTCGGTGCTGGGATAGACTGGGGTTAGCGCGTCTTCTGTCTGCCCCGCGGTGGGAGCACTGAGCAGCCGGTACTCGGGGTGCACCATCTCCAGCCCCGCCGGCCCTGCGCGCACTTCACCGTAACACTGTATCCAATTGCCGCGCTGCAGCCCGCGCTGCTGATTGGTGCTGAAGTGAAACTGACGCATGGTCAACTGCCCAGTGTCATCAGAGATGATCGTCACCAGGCTGCGGCGGCGGCCAAAGCGCGTGCCCGACAATTCAATCTGGCCACGCACCAGCGCTTCTCGGCCTGCCTGCAGGCTGCCGATCGGGCTCACGCGAGTACGATTCTGGTAGCGCAGTGGCAAATGAAACAACACATCCACAACACTGTGGATACCGAGACGGGCGAGCTTTTCTGCCAGTTGCGGACCTACACCTTTCAGTTCAGTGACTGGCGAATCGTTGGGCCCACTCATGCTGCCATTGCTCCATAGCGTGCACGAGCCAGGTGCTGGCCGCCACAACTTAGGCGGGGAGTTGCAGGACCGCTTCGACCTCGATTGGCACCCCCTTGGGTAGGCTGACGACACCCACTGTCGCCCGTGCGGGGTAAGGTGGCTTGAAATACCCAGCCATGACCTCGTTGACCCGTGCAAACTGGTCGAGATCGGTCAGAAAAATGGTCAACTTGACAATGTCGTCGAGGCTGCCTCCGGCGGCGTGCGCCACTGCGGCCAGGCTGTCGAACACTCGCCGGGCCAGTGCCTCGATATCGCCCGGGATGATCTCCATGGTTGCAGGGTCGAGCGGTATCTGGCCCGAGATGAACACCAGTTGCCCCGTCTTGATCGCCTGTGAGTAGGGACCGATCGCACCAGGTGCTTGTTCGGTATTGATTGCCAACTTGCCTGTCATGCTGCATTTTCCTGCTGTTGTCGAAAAACGATCAGCCCCGGGTTCTTGAAACGCGGATCACCGAGCGGCGCGCACGCAGACGGCGGATGATCTGTGCCAGGTGCTTGCGATCGCGTACCTCGATGGTAAAGCGGATGGCAGAGTTACGGTCATCCCGCGCTGTAACCAGCACATGGTTGATATTGGAATCTTCTTCGGCAATTACCGATGCGAGCGTGGCGAAGACGCCGCGCCGATTCACCACTTCCAGCCTGATGTCAGCCTCGAAAGTGGTCTTGATATCCTCGGCCCACTCCACCTCGATCCAGTTGTCCGGGCGCTTGCCCTGCTTATCCACGTTGCGGCAGGTTTTGTTGTTCATACTGCTCGCTTTATGGATGACGATGCCGCGGCCGTGGGAAAAAAGGCCAACGATGGTATCCCCGGGTATAGGCCGGCAGCAACGCGCATAGGATATGCTCATACCTTCGATGCCCTTGATCGGCAACGGCTCCGCAGTCGTAGACGCCCGATTGTTGCTGCTGCCGGGCAACAACTGCTTTGCCACTATCTTGGGCAAGCGGCGGCCAGTACCGATATCACCCAGTAACTCGTTCCAGTCTTCACGACCAATCCGCTTTAGCAACTCGATCTTCTGATCGGTCCGTAAACGCGTTTTCAGTCCCTCCGATTTTAACGCCCGGTCCAGCAATTGCCGGCCCAGTTTTACCGCGTCACCTTCCTGTTGGTTTTTTAGGAAATTGCGGATTGCCGCCCGTGCCTTGCCGGTGACGGCGTAGTTCAGCCACAAAGGTGTGGGTACGGCTGAGCGGGCGGTCAGAATCTCGACGTGGTTACCGTTGCCCAACTCTTGGTGCAACGGCACCGATTCGTTGTTGATGCGTGCACCGATACAGTGATTGCCGATGTCCGAGTGGACGGCATAGGCGAAGTCCAGAGCGCTGGCGCCCTTGGGTAGTTTCTTGATGTCGCCTTGGGGGGTGAACACATAGACCTCATCGGGGAAAAGGTCAGTTTTCAGGTGCTCAAGGAAGTCCGACGGGTCGCCGGCCTGCTGCGTGTCCAGTAGATCGACCAGCCAGCTATGGGTCGGCATCTGCGGCCCGCTCTTTTCCTTGCCGGTTTTGTAGCGCCAGTGAGAGGCCACACCAGTTTCCGCCACCCGGTGCATGTCCTCGGTCCGTATCTGCACCTCAATGCTCTGACCGAAAGTGCCGAACAACAATGTGTGCAAAGACTGGTAACCGTTGGCCTTCGGGATCGCGATATAGTCTTTAAACTTACCGGGAACTGGCTTGTACAGATTGTGCATAAGCCCCAGCACTCTGTAACAGTCATCGGCAGACCTGACGATGATCCGGATCGCGAAGATATCACCCATTTCCACCAGTGGAACCCGTCTCTTCTGCATCTTACGGTAGACGCTGTAAATGTTCTTTTCCCTACCGACGACGGTCGCTTCGATTCCGGCCTGCTCCACCTCCTCGGCGATGTTTTTTTTTGTTTTCTCGATGATTTTCCGGCGATTACCGCGGCGCTTCCCCAGTTCCTTGTAGATTGCATCATATCGCTTCGGGTAAAGGTTACAAAAACTTAAGTCTTCTAGTTCCTGGGTCCAGGCGTACATACCTAGCCGATTGGCAATCGGCGCGAAAATATCCAGTGTCTGCTGTGAAATACGCTTACGTCGATCTACGCGTAATGCATCGAGTGTGCGCATGTTGTGAATGCGATCGGCTAGCTTGATCAGGATGACCCGGATGTCTTTAGACATCGCCAACAGCATCTTGCGAAAATTCTCCGCCTCGGCGTGCTCGGGTGAGTCAAATTCGATCTGGTCGATCTTGCTGACCCCGTCGACCAGTTGCGCAACGTCCTTGCCGAACTGGGCCACCAGTTCTTTTTTCGCGGTCGGGGTGTCCTCTATGACGTCGTGTAGCAGGGCCGCGATGATGCTGTGGCTATCCAGGCGCATGTCGGCCAGAATCCTGGCGACGGACAACGGGTGGAAAATGTAGGCTTCGCCACTATGCCGCACCTGCCCCTCGTGGGCTTCCGCCCCGAACAGGTACGCCTGGTATATGGCCTTGACCTCCTTAGGATCGAGATCCTGCTCGACGATCTGCAGGAGATCGCTGATCAGCAGGCGCCCCTCGGTGACATCGGGAGCACTCCGCCCTTGGTCAGGCCGGGGGTTTTTCCTCCGCGCCGGTGCCGGTGTCGTCGGCATCTTCTGCATCCTCGTCACTGGCCGTTTTTTTCCCCAGGCCAGCCTCAGTCACAGGTATTTCAACCTCTGTGGCGTTGGCCGCTACTGCAACAGGCGCCTCTTCATCCACTGCCGCTGTCGTGTCCGCTCCTCCATCCATCGTCTCGTTGGCAACCTCGCCCAGCGCTGCAAAGGCCTCCTCGGCCTCCTGGTAGGGGTCTATATCCTTCTCGTTGAGAATCTCATTGGTAATCAGGCCCTCGGCGATCTCGCGCAGCGCGATCACGGTGGGCTTGTCGCGATCCTCCGGTACCAGCGGATCAGCACCCAGTTGCAATTGGCGGGTGCGCTTGGCAGCGACCAACACCAGTTCGAAGCGGTTTTCAACGTTCTCGAGGCAATCCTCGACTGTAACCCTTGCCATCAAACAGTCTCCAGAAAAAAGCATCCAGCCCGAATGATCCTGGCGTGGATCGTGGGCAGTGATAACGGGCAGTACCCTCAAATGGCACTCCCACTACGGGAGATTTCGCTAAAGGTTTGCTGCGTCTAGGTTTTTTAGTCTAACGCTTTTTGCAGAATGCACAAGCGCTTCGATGTTGAGCCCGCTGGCGGACAGTGGTGGTTGGCCGGCCAGGACCGCCTGGCGCAACTCGGTCAACGCCGCAGCGAAGTCGCCGTTGACCATGGCGTGATCATACTCGCCGTAGTGGCTCATCTCGTTGGCCGCCTTCTCCATACGGCTGCCGATCTCACTGGTGCTATCCCGACCCCGGGCCATGAGGCGCGCGGCCAGCACGTCAACGGAAGGCGGCAGGATGTAAATGCTGATTGCCGAGGGTATTGCTGCGCGCACTTCCCGAGCCCCCTGCCAGTCGATCTCGAGAATCACGCTCTTGCCCGCCGCGAGAAAGCCCTCCAGCACCCACCGCGAGGTACCATAGTGGTGTTCGAAAACCCTGGCGTATTCCAGAAAATCACCTGCCTCAATCATCTGTTCAAAATCCTTGGGCTCCACGAAATAATAGTCGACCCCTTCCGCCTCTCCCGGCCGCGGCGGCCGCGTAGTGTGGGAAACCGAAATGACCACCTGCTCGCAACTGTCAGCCAGGGCCCGGGCCAGGCTGGTCTTACCGCCACCCGAGGGCGCGGACAGGATGAAGACCTTCGGCTCCTGGTTGCTGGATTTACCATTCATGGGTGATTACTCGATATTCTGTACCTGCTCGCGCATCTGCTCGATCAGCACCTTGAGGTCGACCGATGCCGCGGTCATCTCGGGATGGGCGGACTTTGACCCCAGCGTGTTGGCTTCCCGGTTCAATTCCTGCATGAGGAAATCCAAGCGCCGCCCAACCGGCTCATCCTGCCCCAGTACCCTGTCGACTTCATCCAGGTGCAGCACCAGCCGGTCGATCTCCTCTGCCACGTCGCTGCGTGACAGCAGGATTACCATTTCTTGCTCCAAGCGGTCGGGATCCAACTGTGTACGGTAATCCGCCAAACGTTCTGCCAAGCGCTGACGCTGGTGTTGTTCGATCTGCGGGAGCGCCTGCCTGAGGGACTGTACAACACCATGGGCGGACGCGGCCTTGTCCCGGATAATGCCAGCCAAAGCGCCCCCCTCTCGCGTCCGGCCGGCCACCAGGTCACCGAGCGCTGAGTTCAGCAACTCGGTAGCAGCAGTTGCCAGTTCCGTCTCGTCGACCAACGGCGGGCTCACCACGCCCGGCCACTTGAGTGCGTCAACTACCCGCAGGGGCTCGGCCGCGGGCAGGATCGCGCGTATCTGAGTTGCCCACTGCGACAATTGGCGCACAGCGCCTTCATCGAGGGTCCTGCGGGCCGCGTCCTCGACCGGTGGCGCGTAACGCAGCATGGCGTCGACTCGACCACGGCCAATCTTCGCGCTGATCGCGTCGCGGAAAGCCCCCTCTACAGCGCGTAACTCCTC
This sequence comes from Acidiferrobacteraceae bacterium, assembly GCA_002729195.1. Lineage (GTDB taxonomy): Bacteria > Pseudomonadota > Gammaproteobacteria > Arenicellales > UBA868 > UBA12578. Next base: position 3,614 of record PBTT01000029.1, on the reverse strand, counting down.
GGGCAGGCGTATGGCGACCTCCCGGTAGCGGTGGTTGACGCTGCGCATTTCCCAGGTTAACTGCCCGAGGCCACTTTCGGCCGCGCGGCGCGCGAACGCCGTCATACTGTTTACCACGCGTGACTCTCCAGATTTCGGGGATCAACCAGTTTTTGGGTAGCGCCAGCAGCGCCCACTTGAGCCCGGCGCGCGACCCAGGAACGAACTATACTGTAACTTACGCATGTATCATCCCGCTCCGCGCGAGACCATCGTTACTCGCCATGTCCAGTAGGCTACCGCTCAAGTTAGGCTATATCCTCAAGGGCTATACCATCAGCCAGGTCCTGGGCGGCGGCGGTTTCAGCCTGGTCTACCTTGCATCCAGCGAATTGGACCGCAAGCCGGTGGTGATCAAGGAATATTGTCCACAGGACCTGGTGGCCAGGCAGCCCGATGGCACGATTGCGCCGAATGCGCCGCTCGCACAAACGCCATTTAGGCAGGGTCTAGACCAGTTTCTGCAGGAGGCGACGGCGCTGGCAAAGATCCAGCACCCGAACGTACTCAGTGTTACTGACTGTTTTCACGCTAACAATACTGTCTACATGGTGATGAATCACGAGGCGGGCCGTGACCTGCGCTGGTTCCTCAAGCAACTTACCGGCAGTCTGGACTGGGACTTCCTGCAACAGATTTTCCCGAAAATCGGTGATGGCCTGTGGCGCATGCACCAGCTTGGCGTGATTCACTTAGACGTCAAGCCTGCCAACATCCTGTTGCGCACCAGTGGCGAACCTCTGTTGCTGGATTTCGGTGCTGCCAAAACCATTGGCGACCCGGACCGCTTCAGTTCCTTCCAGACCGTGACCCACGGCTTTGCGCCACCCGAGCAGTACCTGGACGGCGACCTCGGGCCATGGACCGACATCTACGGTCTCGCCGCCACTATGTACAACTGCATAACCGGCGCACCGCCGCCGCCGGCCTTAAAGCGCAAGGAAGGTACATCATTAGGGCAACTGACCGTCAACTATACCGGCCAGTATCCCTACACCCTGCTGAAGACCGTGGAGTCATCACTGGCACTGGACCGCCACCAGCGACCGGCGGATTTGGGCACTTTTCTGGCGCTTGCTTTTGGTCAGCAAACGACATCGGCGAACGCGAACACCGGCGCAGGGCCCAGCCTTGAAGCTGGTCTAGCCAAATCTTTTCAGTAAGCTGCAGCCGGCAACCAGGTCACGAGTTTCGGGAACAGGATTACGGCAGTCAGGCCGATCAACTGCAGGATGATAAAGGGTGCGACGCCCTTGTAGATATGCGCCAAGGTAATACCCGGCGGCACCACGCCCTTGAGATAAAAAAGCGCAAACCCCACCGGCGGCGTTAAAAACGAGGTCTGTAACGTCACCGCCACCAGCATCACGAACCAGACCAGCGCCGGCTCGCCGACCTCACCATACCCTTCGATNTCGAAGCCCAGCCCCGCCACGATGGGCGAGAGCAACGGTAGAATGATCAGCGTGATCTCGATCCAGTCAAGCAGGAACCCCAGCAGGAAGACGATGAGGAGGATGAAGATCAGGATGCCATAGGGTCCAAAGGGCAAACTTGTGATGGCCCGCTCGACCAGTTCGTCACCGCCGAGTTCCCGCAGCACCAGAGCGAAACAGGTCGCGCCCAGAAAAATCGCGAAAATGTAAGCAGTGGTCTTGTAGGCAGCGTAGGTGACCTCTTTCATCACTTTCCAGTTGAGTCTGCCGTTGTAGGCCGCCAGCAGGGTCGCACCCAGCGCACCTACCCCACTTGCCTCGGTCGGCGTGGTGATGCCGGCAAAGATCGAGCCCAGCACGGCAACGATCAGCAGCGCTGGGGGCAATATCGATTTCACCGCCTCGACCAGCATGGGCAAACTGAAATGGCGCCGGTCAGGCGACAACGGCGCAGTCTCAGGGTGCAGGTAGGCCAGCACCAAAATATAGGTGATGTAGAGCCCGCCCAGGATCACCCCGGGGAAAACCGCACCCATGAAAAGATCGCCCACGGACAGCGCCAGCTGGTCGGCCATGATCACCAGCATGATGCTGGGCGGGATCAGGATGCCGAGCGTACCCGCGCCGCAGACGGTCCCCGCNGCGAGCGATTTGCTGTAGCCCTGGNTGGTCATGGCCGGCATTGACAACAGCCCCAGCAGCACCACCGAGGCCCCGATGATGCCGGTCGAAGCTGCGAGGATGATACCGATTACGGTCACGGTAACAGCCAGCCCGCCGCGCACCTGACCAAACAGGTCCTGCATGGCGTGCATCATCCGCTCGGCGATGCCGGATTTGTCCAGCATCAAGCCCATGAAAATGAACATCGGCAACGCGACCAGGACCCAGTTGTCCATGATCTTGAAAATCCGGTTGACTACCNGGCCCAGGGTGAGAAAGTCCAGCCCCGTCATGGTGTCCAGGTATATGTCGCTCAAGTAGCCCACGCCAGCAAACAGCATGCCGACGCCGGCCAGCACCCAGGCCACCGGAAAACCGGTGAACAGCATCAGGGCGAAACTCAGGAACATCGCGACCACCAGGAAATCGTTGATTTCCACCTCAGTTGTGCTCCTTGCTGGTGTTGTCAGCCTTGGTTTTGATCAGGAACATCAGGTCGCGCGCCAGCCGTGCCAGGACGGCTAGCCCCAGCATAGCGAAACTGACCGGTATCACCGACTTGACCGCCCAACGCCAGGGCAGCCCCGCCGGTGCGTCGGAGTGCTCGTTGATGCGCCAGGAATCAGCCAAGAAATCCAGGCTGTGGCTGAAAACCATATAGATAAACGGCANCAGGAAAACAACGATACCGAACACTTCCCACTTGCGCACCGTGCGTTCGCTTAATTTCTCCGCGATGATGTCCACCCGGATATGCGAATCGGTCGACTGAGCATAGGACAACCCCATCATCACGGTCAGTGCATAAAGGTGCCACTGCAACTCTTCCAGCTTGGGCCCACCGAGGTCCTGAAACAGCCAGGCCATCTCGATCCCCAGGTCCTGCTGCAGCCAGCGGCCGCCATAGCGCAGGATCACGTTCAGGATGATGACGCCGATCAGAAGCACGTTGGCCCAGGCGATTACCCGACCCACAGCCAGCACAAAATGATCGATACTATCAATCNGCGGATTGTGAATAGCCGCGGCCGAATCCCGCATTGCTCACCTCCTGTTCGGTTTCCGATTGCTGCCTGGCAGCGCTCTGCTGTGCTTGCGTGGCCAGTCTGGTAAGTCAGTGTACACGGAATAATGAGAAAAAAACGGGGTGCAACACCTTCTTTGGTGCTACACCCCGCAGGTTTTGGTCAAATAGTTATAAATTACTGCTAAATCGGATCAGCGTGCTGCCCGCGGCAAGAAGGCGTGGCCCTCCCACAGGTCGTAACCGGCTCGGAAAGCGGCCAGATCATCCCAGACTTTCTTGAAGCCCGGATCGCTGGCGCGATTCTCTTCCACAATCGCCATCCACGCGTTACGGAAAACGTCCAGCATCTCATCCGACCAGTACATCTGCTTGACGCCATTTTTCTCGACATTTTCTTTCATCTGATCGAACTGGATCGCCTCGGTGAAAGCCAATGAGTGAACAGTGGC
>PBTT01000028.1 GCA_002729195.1 Acidiferrobacteraceae bacterium | reverse complement strand
CCATCGCTTGCAGCGGGATCTGACTCTGGAGATGGCAAAATCAGAACAGGCCAACTTATTGCTGCACCCGGCGGTCGGGGTGACCAAACCGGGAGATCTGGAGTACTACGCCCGCGTGCACTGCTATCAGTCGGTGCTGGCTTACTTTCCACTGAATATCGCCATGCTCTCACTATTGCCGCTGGCCATGCGCATGGCGGGCCCGCGCGAGGCGCTGTGGCACGGCATCATCCACCAGAACTACGGCTGCTCAGCTTTCATCGTGGGCCCCGACGACAGTTCACCACCAGCAGCAGGTGACCAGTCGCGGTTCTATGAACGCTATGCCGCGCAGGAGTATGTTGCCGGGTTTGCCGACGAGCTTGACATCCGCTTGATCAGCGTCGAGGAACGCCGCTACGTGCCAGCACGCGGCTGTTACTCGCCGGTGGGGCAGATCGAGCAGGAGGCCGAGGCACTGGTGCCGTTGTCGGACGGAGACCTCAAGCGCACGCTGGCGCGGGGCGAGGGAGTCCCCGAGTGGTTCAGTTTTCCCGAGGTGCTGCGACACCTGGAGCGGGTCCATCCGCCGCACAGCAAACTGGGCTTCACACTTTTTTTCACCGGCCTGTCCGGCTCGGGCAAGTCGACACTGGCACGCATCCTCCATGCCCGCCTGATCGAGAATGGCCAGCGACCNGTGACGCTGCTCGATGGCGACATCGTGCGGCGCAACCTTTCCAGAGAACTCGGTTTTTCGCGCGAGCACCGTGACCTCAACATCCGNCGCATTGGTTTTGTTGCCAACGAAATCAGCAAGAACGGTGGGGTTGCAATCTGCGCGCCGATCGCACCCTACCAGGCTACCCGGCGGGCCATTCGCCAACTAATCGCTCAATACGGGGCTTTCATCGAGATCTACCTCGCCACCCCGCTGGCAGTGTGCGAGAGTCGCGACCGCAAGGGTCTTTATGCCAAGGCGCGCGAAGGCCTGATCCCGCACTTCACCGGCATCAGCGATCCTTACCAAGAGCCGGAGCAGGCGGAACTGACCATAGACACCTCCGAACTTGCTCCCATGGAGGCGGCCCAGCGGATTCTGCTGTACCTGGTGCGCGAGGGCTTTATCGACGCGGACGCGGCCTCAGCCATCCAGTGAGTTCGTCAGTCCGGCGCTTGCCGGGCCAGCAGGGGCTTCAGAAACTGCCCGGTATAGGAACGCNTGCTGCGGGCTATGGCCTCGGGTGGGCCGGCGGCGACCTGCTGGCCGCCGCGGTGGCCGCCCTCTGGGCCAAGGTCGATGATCCAGTCGGCGGTCTTGATGACGTCCAGGTTGTGTTCNATCACCACTACCGTGTTGCCGTGATCCCGCAGCCGGTGCAGCACCTGTAGTAATTGGCGGATATCATGAAAGTGCAGGCCGGTGGTGGGCTCATCCAGTATGTACAGTGTGCGGCCNGTGTCACGTTTGGATAGNTCCCGCGCCANCTTGATGCGCTGAGCCTCACCGCCCGAGAGGGTGGTCGCACTCTGACCCAGGCCGATGTAGCCCAGCCCTACGTCGAGCAATGTATCGAGCTTGCGTTTGATCACCGGCACGGCACTGAAAAACCCGGCCGCTTCTGTCACGGTCATTGCCAGTACTTCAGCGATGGTGCGGCCCTTGTAGCGGATGTCCAGGGTCTCGCGGTTGTAGCGGGCGCCCTTGCAGGCGTCGCAGGGCACGTAGATGTCCGGCAGAAAGTGCATTTCCACCTTNATCAGGCCGTCCCCCTGGCAGGCCTCGCAGCGTCCGCCGCGCACATTGAACGAGAACCGCCCGACTTTGTAGCCGCGGGTGCGTGATTCGGGCACCGCCGCGAACAGCTCCCGGATAGGAGTAAAAAGACCCGTGTAAGTCGCTGGATTGGAGCGCGGGGTGCGGCCGATGGGGCTCTGGTCTATGTCGATGACCTTGTCGAAATGTTCCAGCCCTTCGATGGCCTGATGTGGCGCCGGCCGGTGCCGGCCGCTGTGCAGGTGGCGGGCCAGTGCCGGGTACAGGGTGTGGTTGATCAAGGTCGACTTGCCCGAGCCGGAAACGCCGGTGACACAGGTAAAAAGGCCAACCGGNATCTCNACGTCGAGGTTTTGCAGGTTGTTGCCGTGGGCGCCGCGAATGGCCAGCAACTGGTCGCTGGCTGGGGCGGTGCGCGTCGCTGGCAGTTCAATCTGCAGCTCGCCCTTGAGGTAACGGCCGGTCACGGATTCGGTGCTGGCAGCGATCGTTTCCGGCAATCCTTGTGCCACCACGCGGCCGCCGTGGATGCCGGCCCCCGGCCCGAGGTCGACCACGTGGTCNGCACTGCGGATTGCTTCCTCGTCATGCTCTACCATGACGATGGTGTTGCCCAGGTCACGCAGGTGAAACAAAGTATCGAGTAGACGCCGGTTGTCACGCTGGTGCAGGCCGATCGAGGGTTCGTCGAGGATGTACATGACCCCGACCAGGCCTGAGCCGATCTGCGAGGCCAGGCGGATGCGCTGGGCTTCGCCACCGGAGAGGGTCTCGGCGGTACGATCCAGGGCCAGGTACTCCAGTCCGACGTTGACCAGAAAGCGCAGCCGCTCACCGATCTCACGGACGATGCGCGTCGCAATCTCGCCCTGGCGGCCGGGCAGTTGCAGTTGCTCGAAGAAGTCCAGCGATTCTTCAATGGGCATGGCGGTGATTCGGTGCACGGGTTGTTCTTTGATGAAGACGTGGCGCGCTTCGGTTCGCAACCGACTGCCGCCGCAGGTCTCGCACGGTTGAGTGTTGAGGTAGCGGGCGAGTTCCTCACGAATTACGTTGGACTCGGAGTCGCGGTAGCGTCGTTCCATGTTGGGCAGCACGCCTTCGAAAGTGTGAGCCCGGCGCCGCGGCCGCCGGCCATGGGCGCGCAGGTAAGTGAACGGGATCTCGTCCTTACCGCTGCCATAGAGAATCACCTGGCGAACCTTTTTCGGCAGCCGCCGGAAGGGTAACTCGATGTCGAAGTCGTAATGGTTGGCCAGGCACCTCAGCAGTTGGAAATAAAAAGCATTGCGCCGGTCCCAGCCGGCGATGGCGCCGGCGGCAAGACTCAGGCTGTGGTCGTGCACCACCCGCTCAGGATCGAAGAACTGGCGCGCCCCCAGCCCGTCACAGTCGGGGCAGGCGCCGGCCGGGTTGTTGAACGAGAACAGGCGCGGTTCCAGTTCAGTCAGGCTGTAGCCGCAGTGGGGGCAGGCGTAACGGGCCGAGAACAGTAGATCCCGGCTCTTGCCGGCCGTGTCGGCGGACAGTACCTCGACCACGGCCAGGTCCTCGGCGATCGCAAGTGCAGTCTCGAACGACTCGGCCAGGCGTTGTTCACAGCCGCCGCGGATAACCAATCTATCCACCACTACATCGATGCTGTGTTTGCGTTTGCGGTCGAGTTCGGGAGGGACTTCCAGTTCACAGACCACGCCGTCGATGCGGGCGCGGATGAAGCCCTGGGCAAGCAGGTTGTGCAGCAGCTGCTGGTATTCGCCCTTGCGGTCCTGCACTACCGGGGCCAGCAACAGTATTCGACTGTCCTCCGGCAAGACCATGACCCGATCGACCATCTCGCTGACGGTGCTGGCAGCGAGGGTCACGCCGTGCTCGGGGCAGCGTGGTTCGCCGACCCGCGCAAACAGTAGCCGCAGATAGTCGTAAACCTCGGTGACGGTGCCGACCGTTGAGCGTGGGTTGTGCGAGGCGGATTTCTGTTCGATGCTGATTGCCGGTGACAGGCCCTCGATGAGGTCGACGTCGGGTTTTTCCATCAGCGACAGAAACTGGCGTGCGTAGGCTGACAACGACTCAACGTAACGCCGCTGGCCCTCGGCGTAGACAGTGTCAAAGGCGAGCGATGACTTACCCGAGCCTGATAGCCCGGTGATGACAATCAAACGGTCACGCGGCAGGTCCAGGTCGACGTTCTGCAGGTTGTGGGTNCGGGCGCCCCGTATCTTGATTGTGCGCATGGGCTGGGCCGTGAAATGGGCAAACCGCTAATATTACGTGGCTTNCCAGGATATGTTCAAAGTCTTTTCGGGCTCATGGCGCTGNTCCAGCCCAGCGCAGCGTCGGCGNNGCANGANCCTGCGGTGCAGCCGACCCGGCAGCGGTTCCGCCAGCTGCTGCCCAAACAACTGCCGGAATCGACGGTATACTTGATCAACGAGGAGCCGCGTCGCTGCTAACGNTGCTGCTGGGCGGGTCGGACCGGGGTCGCAGGCGTGTTTCCGGCCGGCCCAAACGGGGCTCCGGGTAATAACAATAGCGGAGAGAACAATGGCTAGAGGCGTGAACAAGGCGATCATCGTGGGTAACCTGGGCCGGGATCCGGAGGTACGCTACTCGGCCAACGGCAACGCGATTGCNAACGTGACTATCGCGACCACCGAGAGCTGGAAGGATCGCCAGTCGGGNGAACGCCAGGAAAAAACNGAGTGGCACCGGGTGGTGTTNTTCTCCCGGCTGGCCGAGATCGCCGGTGAGTACCTGAANAAAGGCTCGCAGGTCTACATCGAGGGCCGCCTGCAGACGCGCAAGTGGGAAGACCGCGAGGGTAATGAACGCTACACNACCGAAATCGTCGCCAGCGACATGCAGATGCTCGGTGGCCGTGGTGGTGGGGGTGCTGGTGACACACAGGGTGCNCCGGCCGATAATTTTGCCGCTGACAGCGGCTCGCCCANCAAGGCNCANGANGGCGACTTCGACGANGACATTCCGTTCTGAGCCGAGCGGCGGGNAGGNCCCTGCCGCCAGCGATGGTGCCTTGGTCNCGCCTCAGGCGTCCGGATCGAGTATCTGCAGTTTGAAAAAAATACGAAATACGAGTAGAGCGTTTAGGAGAGGTTTGGGACTCACTCTATTGGTGAGTTTCCCATTAGCATTAATCGGCCGAGGATATGACCGAAGGAAAACCATTGGCGGATACCTTTCCCAGATTATTGCGGGAACGGGTCCGTGAGTCNGGTGATCGGCCGGCCGTACGGGAAAAAAAATACGGCATCTGGCAGACCTGGACCTGGCGCGACTACGATCTCGTAATCCGTATATTCGCTCTGGGACTTGCCGAGATTGGTTTTAGCCGCGGCGATAAGNTGGTTCTCATAGGAGACAATCGACCGCGCTTGTATGCTGCGATGGCATCTGNGCAGTGCCTCGGTGGGATTCCGGTGCCGGCTTATCAGGATTCGGCGGCTGGTGAGATTCAATACGTNGTTGAGCACGCGGAAGCGCGCTTCATTCTTGCAGAGGATCAGGAGCAGGTCGACAAAGCTCTGGAGATTCGGGAGCAGTGCCCGTTCGTTCAGGCCATTATCTATGATGAGCCAAGAGGCCTGCGAGACTACGATTCCGAGCTTGTCTTGAGTTTCGATAGCATAGAAGAGCGCGGGCGGCAATTCGCGAAGCGTGATCCCGGGTTTCTCGATCAGGAGATAGATAAGGGCTCGGGTGACCATACCGCTGTCATTCTTTACACCTCTGGCACAACCGGCACACCCAAGGGTGTCGTGTTAAGTCACAATAATCTCATCATCACTTCTCGCCACGCGGTCAAGTTCGACCGCATAGANGAGCATGTAAACGGCCTGTCTTACCTGCCGATGGCTTGGGTTGGAGATAATATTTTTTCTTTTGCGGAGGCGTTTGTTGCTGGCTTTTGCATCAATTGTCCGGAAAGCAGCGCCACCGTTATGCAAGACATGCGGGAGATTGGCCCCACGTTCTTTTTTGGGCCACCCAGAATCTTCGAGAACCTGTTGACCATGGTAATGATCCGGATGGAGGATGCCGGATGGATCAAGCGGACCATGTTTCACTACTTCATGGGGGTTGCNCGTCGGGCGGGCGGGCGTATCCTGGATCACCAGNGGGTTTCNGTATTGGATCGTCTGTTGTACGGCCTTGGGCAGGTCCTGGTATATGGCCCCTTGAAAAATACCCTTGGGATGGGTCGAATTCGCATCGCTTACACGGCAGGGGAAGCTATCGGCCCTGAAATTTTCGAGTTTTTTCGATCACTGGGCATTAATCTAAAACAGCTTTATGGCCAGACCGAGGCGGCAGTGTTTATCACCATGCAGCCCGATGGCGAAGTCCGCTCCGAAACAGTNGGCACTCCTGCTCCCGAGGTGGAACTGCAGATTGCAGACAATGATGAAGTGCATTACCGCAGCCCCGGGGTCTTTTTNGAATACTACAAAAATCCCGAGGCGACGGCCGAGACCAAGACCGTAGATGGCTGGGTCAAGACTGGGGATGCCGGGTATGTCGACGACGAAGGACATCTTCGGATCATCGACCGGGCTAAGGATGTCGGCAAGCTGAATGATGGGTCGATGTTTGCTCCCAAGTATATTGAGAACAAGCTCAAGTTCTTCCAGTACATTAAGGAAGTAGTAGCTTTTGGTGATCAGCAGGATTACGCAGCGGCACTGATCAATATTGACCTGGAAGCTGTCAGTAACTGGGCCGAACGAAATAANATCACCTATGGCAGTTATCAGGAGATCGCAGCTCACCAGCAGGTTAGTNGCCTGATTGAGGACTGCATAGCAAAGGTCAATAAAGACCTTGCTGGCGATTCCCATCTTCGCTCATCGCAGATTCAACGATTTATTATTCTGCACAAAGAACTCGATGCCGATGATGGGGAATTGACCCGTACCCGAAAAGTGCGCCGGCGCTTTATCAGGGAAAAATACGCCTTGTTGATTGACGCGCTGTACTCAGATCAGCAACATGTCGCGATCGAATCGGAGGTTACCTTTGAGGACGGTAGCAAGGGTGCGGTCAGNGCAAACCTGCAANTTTTCAATCTGCAANCTTTGCAGTCAACCAATGAGCCGATGGCTGCAGCAAGTTGACGGAATCCAGATATGACTGAGCAGCAAGCCGGCAGCGTAGTATTAAGCTTTGATAATGTAAGCATCTCGTTTGGTGCGGTCACGGCGTTGTCTGGGGTGAGTTTCGAGATCCANGAGCACGAAATTGTCGCCATCATCGGGCCCAACGGGGCCGGTAAAACCACCGCGCTTAATGTCATCAACGGGGTATACGAACCCACCGGCGGCACCATCAGTTACAAAGGTGAGGTCAGAAAACGTATGCGCCCGCATCAGGCTGCAGTGCAGGGAATTGCCCGGACCTTTCAGAATGTGGCCTTGTTCAAGGGTATGAGCACCCTGGACAACATCATGACCGGCCGCAATCTCAAGATGAAATCGAATCTGCTTATGCAAGGCTTGTATTGGGGTCCTGCACAGCGTGAAGAAATCGAACATCGTCAAGTTGTGGAANAAATTATTGATTTTCTTGAGATTGAGTCAGTGCGCAAGACGACCGTTGGGCGGTTGCCTTTTGGCCTGCAAAAGCGTGTTGAGTTGGGCCGGGCATTGGCCGCCGAGCCGGAGATTCTGTTGCTGGACGAGCCCATGGCAGGTATGAATCTCGAAGAAAAGCAGGATATGTGCCGATTCATACTGGATGTTAACGACGACCTGGGTACTACAATCGTGCTGATTGAGCACGACATGAGCGTAGTCATGGACATCTCTGATCGAGTGATCGTGCTCGATTATGGGCGCAAGATCTCTGAAGGGTCACCGGACGTGGTGCGCGGTGACCAGAAGGTGATTGACGCCTATCTGGGGGTAACCCACTAAGGGTTACTGGGTGAACACACAACATGCAAACTAAGGATTAACTCGCATGCTCATGGAACTGGCTTTTGCTATCGAGGTTCTGATCGCCGGGCTTTTGTCAGGCGTGATGTACTCGCTGGTAGCGCTAGGCTTTGTGCTGATCTTCAAGGCATCAGGCGTTTTTAATTTTGCCCAGGGCGCAATGGTGCTGTTCGCTGCACTCACGTTTGTTCGGATCCTGGAGATGGGTGTTAATTTCTGGCTTGCGGTCGCGATTGCATTGGCCGTGATGATCCTACTGGCCATCATTATTGAGCGGGTCATGCTTCGGCCATTGGTGGCTCAGCCGGTGATTATTCTGTTCATGGCGACCATTGGGCTCAACTATTTTCTCGAAGGTTTGGCGCAGGGAATCTGGGATTCTCAGGTTCACGGTTTAGANATCGGCATACCGGACGTGCCCTGGATGTCGGTCTTGGAGTCGACCAACATCCTAATTAGCTTGTTTGATGTCTGGTCGGCTGTTATATGCGGGATATTGGTATTACTCCTCGCATTTTTCTTTCAAAAGGGGCGAATTGGTCGCGCCCTTCGTGCGGTGGCAGACGATAACCAGGCCGCGATGTCCGTCGGAATCCCACTACAGCTGATCTGGGCAATTGTCTGGGCTGCTGCAGGCCTCGTGGCGCTAGTAGCGGGCACACTCTGGGGTCAGAGGTTGGGAGTGCAGTTCAGCATCTCGTTGGTGGCTTTGAAGGCGTTGCCGGTGTTGATCCTCGGCGGCTTTAATTCGATAGCGGGCGCCATCATCGGTGGCCTGATCATTGGCGCCACGGAAAAGTTAGCCGAGGTCTATCTTGGCCCCATTATCGGTGGTGGAATCGAATCCTGGAGCGCTTACTTCATCGCGATGCTGTTCCTGATATTCAGGCCACAAGGCCTTTTCGGCGAAGAAATCATCGAGCGGGTATAACTGGATGCTTTATCGAGAAACCGGCCAGTTTAAAACTTCCTATAAGGGCGATATGGCGATCTTTACGATTCGTCANGATCGCTGGGCCTTGATTGCAGTGCTGGTGTTTGTAGTTATCGGGGTACCTTTGATCGCCAGTCAACACGTGATCGCTGGTTACCTGGTTCCGTTTCTCATTTGGTCACTTGCAGCCATTGGCCTGAATATTTTGACTGGCTATACCGGCCAACTCTCGCTGGGGCACGGGGCGTTCATGGCTGTGGGTGCCTATTCCGCTTATAACCTCGCTNCGCGGGTGCCCGAATTACCGATTATTCTGGTGTTTTTGCTGGCGGGATTGATTGCTGCAGTGTTTGGCATTCTGGTTGGNAGTCCCAGTTTGCGGATCAAAGGTTTTTACTTAGCGGTGGCGACTCTGGCTGCCCAGTTTTTTGTCGAATGGGTTTTTGCGACTTACCCCTGGTTTGTAGGCGGGGCGGCGAGCATGGTAATCGATACGCCGCCNATGGATATTTTCGGGTACCGGATNAGCTCTCACCTGGATAATTACTATCTGGTCGCAGGGTTCGTAGTGGTGGGGGCTCTGTTTGCGAAGAACCTCGTTCGAAGTGAGATTGGNCGGGCCTGGATGGCGATTAGGGATATGGACGTTGCCGCCGAGGTGATCGGCATCAGGCCNCTCTATACCAAGTTGTCNGCCTTTGCGGTCAGCTCCTTCTACGGCGGAGTCGCTGGGGCGCTGTATGCTTTTTGCTATGTTAAGTCGGTTGACTTCACAGCCTTTGATCTGTTTGTGTCGCTGAAAGTACTTTTCATGGTCATCATCGGCGGCATGGGAAGTATTCTGGGCTGTTTCCTGGGNGCTGCTTTTATTGTGATCCTGCCGATCGTTCTCAACGAAATTGCGCATCTATTCGCTGGACAGGTGCCCTCGGCACTGCTCACTAATCTTGAGCATATGATTTTTGGCGGGCTGATCATTTTTTTCCTGATTGTCGAGCCCCATGGTCTTGCGAGATTGTGGACCACAATGAAGGAGAAACTCCGGCTCTGGCCGTTTCCGCATTAGGNGTGGTGATCCGGATTTTTTGGTTAAAGTGGTTTGTGTAAAAACGTGGTAATGTTTAACCCCTCTGGCAAATATTGGTTTGCAGGAGTGGAAATTCAAAGGAGGCAAAAGATGAAGATAAAGAAGTTGATCGTTGCATTCTGCTCCGGTCTGGTGCTGAGCGCATTTTCCATTGTGCCGGCTATGGCTGCTGANGAATCGGATCCGAATAAGGAGCAGTTCATTCCGGTGCTGACTTATAAGACCGGGCCCTTCGCAGCTGGCGGCAGTGGCTTCGCTGGCGGAATGGAGGACTACATGACTCTGCTCAACAACCGCGATGGTGGGATCAACGGCATCAAGCTGGTCTGGGAAGAGTGCGATTATGGCTACAACACCGAACGCGGCGTAGAGTGCTACGAGCGCCTTAAAGGCAAGGGCCTCAAAGGTGCACCAGTGTTTCAGCCCTTATCAACCGGTGTGACTTATGCCCTGCTCGAACGGGCTGCTGCTGACAAGATCACCCTGATCTTTCTCGGTTACGGGCGAACTGATGCCACCCAGGGCCGCGTGTTCCCCTGGGGGTTCCCCGCCGTCACCAACTACTGGAATCAGAGTACGACAAAGTTGGCGTTCATCGCGCAGCAAGAAGGCGGTTTTGACAAGCTGAAAGGCATGAAGATTGTCAATCTTCATCTGAAGCACCCGTATGGAATTGAAACCATTCCGGTCTGGAATGCGATGGCCGCGAAATTTGGCTTTGAAGTTACTCACATTCCAGTGCCGTGGCCTGGTATCGACCAGAAATCGCTGTGGTTACAGATTCGAAAGATTCAGCCAAATTATGTGATTAATCGTAACTGGGGTATCTCTTGCACGGTGCCGTTGAAGGAAGCGGCCCGCATTGGTTTTCCGTCGGATCACATCATCGGTGTCTGGTGGTGCGGAGCTGAGGAAGACGCTATTCCGGCAGGTGCTGCAGCGAAGGGCTATATCACTTCTGCTTTTCACGGTACAGGTACCGATTTTCCAGTCATCCAGGATATTTTCCAGCACGTCTATGGTGTTATGAAGGGAAATATTGCTATGACTCGAGTCGGTAGCGTGTATTACCTGCGTGGTATATCTGCGGGTATCATTACGACGGAAGTGATTCGTAAGGCCCAGGAGAAATACGGTGTGGGGCCAATCAGTGGTGAGGAATTCCGCTGGGCGATGGAAAATCTTGATCTCACGGCAGAAAGAATCGCTGAACTGGGTGCCACCAACGTGGTGCCTCCATTCAAGATTACCTGTGACGATCACGAGGGCGGCGGAGCCACATTCTTCCAGCAGTGGGATGGATCGGGTTGGAAAAAGATTACGGACTGGATCCAGCCCTTGGATGACATTACCCGTCCAATGATCGAAGCCTCGGCTGCCAAATATGCTGAAGAGAAGGGTATTACCCCGCGTTCTGGTATGTCGATGGGTACTGATTGCGGTTAATTAGTCCGGACTAGAATCTCATGGAGGCGGCCTTGAAAGACAAAGCAGCAACGCTGCTTAGCGTCAATAATATCGAGGTCGTATACGATCATGTGATACTGGTTCTAAAAGGAGTATCCCTGGAGGTACCCGAGAAGGGCATCGTTGCCCTTCTCGGGGCCAACGGGGCAGGTAAGACAACCACACTCAAGTCC
>PBTT01000027.1 GCA_002729195.1 Acidiferrobacteraceae bacterium | reverse complement strand
TGCTGACCGAATTGCTTCACACACTTGAGACAGGAAGCGAGATTCGTTTCGGCAAAGCGACGCTCAGAGATGATGGAGTTACTTTGATCAAGCATAAATTTCTGGGCGCAAATGAAATGGTGCGTTGTACATGGGGCCAAGTGTCTGTCTGGAGCGCGGAAGGAAAATTCTGGATAGGGGTTAAGGATGACAAGAAAACATATGTCGACCTGTCGTACATAGATTATGCAAATACACATATCCTTGAGCAGGCAATTCGAATGGCGTTCAAGAAATCGGGAATGGTTCGACTAAGCGATATGTTGCAGTGATACGGTGCGAATCAATTGCGAGGAGGTAAGCATATGGGGCTTATGTCAAAGTTATTTGGCAGCAAAAAGCGAGACGGGTCTTCTCCAGAGAAGGCAATAGCAACAGGCAGTGGTCCCGAGGAATATAAGTGGGATCGAACAAGACTGTAACATATTGAATTGTTGATGTGATTCCTAATCCACTCCAATAGTTACCGTCAAATCTACCGTCAAAAGTGCTGGATTTGGTTGGCCCTGAGCCGACCCAGGCAAATTAGAAGAGACGGTGTTGGCCAAATAGCATCAGGACTGTCCACCGACCCCACGCAGTTGTGACGGATTGTGACTCAAATGGACAGGAAAGGACTCCTGTTTGTCACGTTATGGTCACACGGTAGGGCGGGTACCCACCCCTTTTAAAAATTCAATAAATACATATATCCCGCCCACACAGCAGAGGGGAATTTAGTGTGTACAGGTTTATTTCTGCCGTGTGATTGTGATGGCACCGTCTGCGCTGACCTCTATCTGATCACCATCCTGTATGGTTGAGCTACAGCCTGAAAGAACCAATACTGGATAGTCAAGTTCTCGGGCAACGATCGCTGCATGTGACAAAGCTCCACCCATATCAACCAGACAACCTGCAGAATTTGGGAACAGTCCGACGAGTTCAGGCTCAAGGTGCTGAGCTATTATGACCTCATTATTTTCTGATGCGTTCCCCTTTCCTGTCTTGATTTTACTGACATGACGAGCGATACCTTTAAATGACACCCTTGCAGAAACCATTTTGCCATGAAGTCCTTGTTTTTCTTCACCTTCCTGTTTCAGCCGTTCAAGAGTTTCAAGGGTTATTTCATCTCCAAGGCATATTGATGACCACTGGGTCTCATCATGCATATGCTTCATGCAAATAGTATGGATATCTCCAGTCGCAAGCTTTTTCATGCCTAAGGCTTCAATATCCGCAAGATCCAGATGAAAAATCATACCTGTCTCCAACTGCAGCTTCTTTTCAAGAGCTACTATTTGGAGTCGCAGGGGGTAGAGCCATCTGATCGCTCTGTCCTTGGCAACCTCCTTCAAATGAGTGAAACCGCTGCCGGGAGCTACTTCTCCCCATGGGAAATCAGCAAAGTTTTCAGCGAATTTGAGAGCAAGTTGGGGTGATTCGCAAAAACGGGGTTCAGAAAGTTCATAGTCATTACCGCTGCGTTGTCCCCATTTCTCTAGAAAATCTTCCATTTCACCGGTATGGTGCAGGCGGGACAAGTCCCTCATCATCTGACTGGTTAATGATATTTCTTGAGAATCTTCATCTGCAATTTGAGCAAGCAAGGTGGCAACATAGGCAACAGGGTAAATTTTTTCAGTGAATGTTTTGACATTTCTCATAATCTCGAGCGCATATTCATGGGTCGAAATAGAGATACCTTGCATATCATCTTGATATTGTGGAAATTTTTCTATGCTTTCTGCGAGCCATGTTAGCAGGATGTCCGGTTTGTTCTCTATTTTCTTTTTTAATTTTCGATTAGCCCATAAAAGTTTGGGGCTGAAACCAAATAGTTTTTTTTTCACGTCAACATTTTCATACAGTTGGCCGAAAATAGAAGAAACGTAAGGCTGATTTACAGCAGGGCAGGGTAAACCAAGCAAATCAAAAGCCAGACCTAAGGCTCCTGAAGGTGCATAGAGAAGTTCAACCAGGGATCGAGTCAAGCGACTTGGAGAGACTACAACTTCTCTAACTGCGGCATTTTGAAAAATTTTTCTGCCTTTTTGACCAATTTTTGAGGCGAGGACTTGGCGAACCGTTTTTTCTTGCTCAACTGCAATGCCGGGATCATATAAATGCGAAGTAATGCCTCTGGATTGGAGTATATAAAGCTTTTTTTTCTTTTTTTCAAAGGCCCATTCAATATCTTGGGGGGCACCTATTTTATCTTCAATAATCATCCCGGCAAGAAACAACAATGAAAGCATATGCTTCATGTCTTTCTGCTCAGGATAAAGGTTGCCCGTCCAACGTCCGTAATCAATTCGTTTGGGTTCAACCTTTCCGGATACTACAGCGTCTGCTGTTCCTATGCTGTATTCACAACTGGCAAGCCCGCTATTCTCCGGTGATCGTGTAAATAAAACACCGGAGTAATCAGGTTCGATCATTTTCTGGACAAGCACCGCACTGGTATCCAGGTAGTTTTCGTATGAGTCCCTGACTTTGTTAATAGCACTTGCAAGGTCCTCCAGTTGAACGAAAAGTTCAGTGTGAAATTTGCCAGCCATACTCTCACTAGCGCCATCTTCTTCCAGACCGCATGAGCGGACAGCATAAGGCCCATTTCCTAAATCTTTCAAGGCATTGGTCAAATAACCAAAATGATGTTCAATCGAAAAATCGGACAGTAAAACCAAGCCTGCCGGGACGGAAAAAAGTAGAGGTTGATGTTTTATAAGCTTTGCAAGATGACGTGCCTTGTTTCCGATTCCTTCACAGTCTGCTTCCCCAAGGTTGAGAAACACTTTGTTTTCAATATTTATGCTGATGTCAATAAGGCTCGGTTGATTGTTTTTTCGGCGCGCTTTAATGCAATGATATCCTGGATTATGGTAACAGCTAAAACCCCTGATACATATACCAGCAGGCTGCCTGGCAAGTAAATTAAAAGTAATACAAAGGCAAAAGTTACCGCGAACATGGTAATTGGTTTTGCGGATGTTGTACCTAAACTCATTTTATAGTAAATCAGGCCGCCAGCTAAGACACTTAATAAATAGTCGGGCTGAGTGAGGTTGTCTATCCACAGGAAACTGATGTTTTGAAAATCTTCTGGCGGGAATGAAAGGAGTTTATATGCTGGCAATACAAGTATCAACATTACAATTGTTCCGAGAAACTCCCATCCGCTACTGACTTTAAGGTGACGTAACAGGACAGGTGAAGCGCTGCTCCATAAAGGTTTGTTTTCGTTTTTCAGCATATTTTTTATCGTTGCTCGCTTAATCCTGGAACATGCCTCACAGATGCCGACAGGAAAAAATAATAAACGCAAAGTTACAGCTAAAAAAAATATTGCAGCTCCAGTTGAGTGGCCTAATTGACGTTTGAACCATCTGACAAGATCCCAAAATGGCTCACGCAGGGTATCAATAACTCCTTTTCTGGTGCCTGACTCCCACCTGATTGCAACAACTTCAGGAAGACGGGTATTAAAGCCCAGTAGCCTGAAGCGTTCAGTGTCATGATCCAGGTGTTCCCATATTTCAAAGATTGCATCCAAGCCGTCATAGAGCCAGTCAGTCTTGGATAATCCAATAGCGACAAACCTGGCACCGTCAAGTTTTTTGGCGGCCTCCTCTAATTTTTGACTGGTAGTGGGGAGATTCATATCTATGCTGATAATCCGGTTTGGGTCAATCTTAGACAAAAGCCGTCTGAGGTAATACCTTTCATAGGTAGAGGTGCTTCGGCGAAAGCTGTTATACGGCGCCACCAAGTAGACATCTTTCTGGTCAAATAGATCAGCGACCTTATCGTCGGCCAGAAAATTAACAATTCCTGGGAAATAAATCCGTTTCTCATCAAGAATCCATTTTTCCTTCTCTACCGGCCAGTTAATAATTTTATTTTTTGGGTCAGCAGGTCTGAAGAAACCATTCTTGCCGATTACATAGCGATCAATATTTTCTACATCCTTCACAATATATATATTTTCAAATTTCTTAAAAAAGGATTTGTCAGGTTTATAGTAGGACGGTAGCCTTGCAATATAGGGAAAATCCGTCATGTATAGATCTTTGCTATTGTTTGATTTAAGGGCATCCGGCAGTTCCAACGAACGAATGTAGGAGAAAGGATACAAGTGGCCATCGACTTTAACAGCAGGCACGCCTGAATGATATTTGATAGTACGACTGGAAGAGGCGATCAGGGTTGCACTTGGTTGTTGGCGCAGTTTATCAGGGACTTTTTTTATAGGGATTAGTTTGAAATTGCCATACTCGCGCCACAATGCCAAAGAGTTGCGATTGTTCGGGTGATATAACTTTCTGCCCGCTTCATGAGAAGCAAGATCACAGCGCAGGTACATTGCTATATTGGCCAGACGTTTCTCTTGCCGGTTCTGATGCCATAAATAACCAAGCGATATCATAAGGGTTAGGAAACCGAACAACCCTCCTAGAAAAAGCTTGCTGGCGTGAGGTCCCAGTCTTTTGCTGATTCCATAATAGGCGCCTCCTGTAATGGCTACCACAGTGCCTGTAAGCAGGGGAATAATATTGACAATACTCACGAGAACATCTGGAGTAGGAAGAGCATAAGCTTTCACTGGAAGTAAGAGGATTGTCAATGCAACGGTTAGATGGAGTATCATATATTTCATATTTTTTTAACCGCATTTAGACCCGAAGTTGAATCCAAATAATTTTATTGCCTTTATAATTTAGATGAACTGTTTAGTAGAATTTATGTTTTTTGAATAAAATTTAATTCTTGATGAGAATTTGATAGATTTGCGCCTGACCCGCCCCCGCCAACTGGTCCAGTTTGAATGTTAGTGCATGGGTATATTATCGTCCACAGGCACGATGGCCTCCGGTGCCGGGGGCCTGTAGCCCAATGCTGAATGTGATCTCATCGTGTTGTAGTGCCTCTGCCACTTTTCGATGATGATCTGCGCCTCTTTAAGGGTGTAGAAGATCTCCCTATTCAGCAGTTCGTCCCTGCAGCCAGCGGTGCCAGTGGCTAANGTACTCCCAGAGGCGATCTTTACTGCCTCCTTGGCTCTTAGCCGGCGGGTATGCTCAGAGGGTCACCAGAAATCGCTAATCCAATCGCCTCACCAAATCCTCTGCCTTAGATGCGTATAGCGCAGCAACATGCAAGGGTTATTGTGGCCTGTAATGGAGGCCATAGCAGTTCCCTCGTATCATTTTGATACCCGGCACTGCCGGGACATCTGGGGATTTGCTGTGCCTCAGTTGTGCCCTGGGGAAAGGCAGTAACTTTAGACACTGCTTAAGTATCTGAAAAGGTGGTGGCTATGGGTGGGATCGAACCACCGACCCCGGCATTATGAGTGCCGTGCTCTAACCAGCTGAGCTACATAGCCACGATTGGGGGTGTGCCACGTGCGTCGATGGACCCGCACAAGGTACTGAAAAGTAAACGCTTCACACGTTGAAACTACAGTGCATTATATCACCGCCGCTCAACACCTAATCTTTGCCCGCGAGCCGCCCCCGCCCGGTTGCAGCAAACTGTGCCAGCCTAGGATGCCGTTTTCGTTTCGCTAATCGAGTCCTGGCCTTGGGTGCAATCAGTTCCCACTCGAGATGTATGTAGGAGGGGCTTCTCCAGGCTGCGTGACCAGGGTTCGTAAATCCGGACCCAGGGGGAGAACAAAATCTTCCGAAGCCAGAATAATACTGTCGCTTGCCTGTATCAGTTTCGCTGTAACGTAAACGTTCTTCGAACCGACAGCATAAATTCCGACAATTACAGCCTGGGCATTGTGTTCGGTACTTAGGTCTTTTAGCGCTCTCGACAGCAGAAACTCTCCCTCGCCTTTGCCGATATAGACTTTGCCTCTGAGCAACATCTCTATAATTTTGTACCCCTGACTTGAAAATACAGAACCAATTTGCTGCGCAACGATTCGGCCAAAGGTGGAAGAATTTTCAAGATTGTCTATGTCGGCAAAGCTCGCCAGGATAAGGCTGCCTGGTTCCAGTCGATCCTTGCTCTGAAAAATCATCTTTTTCGCTGCGTCATGGCTAATCGGAATCATGTTGACATCTTTTGCAGGCCCATTGGTTTGGCAGCCAGCCAACACGAGCACCGAGACCGTCAGTACAAGGAATAAGGGCAACCCACGCAGGTGAAAGAAAGATTTCATTATTCCGGTTCTCATCTAACTTTGATCCGTAACCTGGAAAGAGCGGCTAGGATTTGGCGGTTCGGGCGATTCGTACAGAGCTTTGTCTCCTGGGTTGAAATAATAGGTTCGGGTGCTTGATTGGACTATCTCTTCCAATTTGTGAAGTTCGGTTGTGATCAACACCTCGATATTGGGCGTGATGCCCTCTTTACTAATTTCCAGTAACTTATCTGCGGCTACGGCAGGGAGCAGGGCAGCAAGACCAGGCTTGCTCCAATTTGTAGACGCATGGGCAATAAGAAGTGCGCCTCCGGTTGCTGCCGTGACGGAACCAGCGGGCCAATTGAGTGGATCACGGTCCTTATGAATCACCACCTGTACCTGGTAGTTCAACAAGTAATNCCCGGCTGAGCCAAGCACTTTGATGCCGTTATCCAATAAATGCCCTGTGAGCATCTTCTTATAGGCTTTACCAAAGTCAGTGTCAGGTGAATCTGCTGAAAAAGAAATTGAAGCCCCATTACCTACTGTCTTTATTATTTCCGTTGCCTCGTTGGCAGCAAGAGCGTCCCAGTGCACTGCGGCTTGTAACTTGTCCTGATATTCTTTTTCTTTCATTTGGGCAAGCGGATAAGGCAGGTACTTATTGGCAGCATGATCAATACCTAGAGCGCAACCAGCCAAGGCGATTGAGAACAACAAGGCCAGAATCGAACGAGCTGTATTCATGTCTGGTAACTCCTCACGAACTTGTCGCGTTGTACTCCTGCTAGGCGTCATTAGCCTCACCGGGTTTTCAGTCCTGTAGAGGCCTACTTTGCACCCAATATACGATCACTTCAAGGGGCCAGGTCAAAATTCCAACCCTGTCGCTGATGTGGCCAAGGGTTTGTTGGCCTGACGCCAGTACAGCGCGCTGTACCGCGCGGATCCTGAAGAGCAGGTTGGACCAACCACCGGGCACCAGACCCGCTGTATTAGGATATGTTGGTTAAGGGTGGGGTAACCACGGCATCGTGCGTACGGGGCTCTAGTTAGCCGAGCCACATAGCCACAGCAGGGCGCGCTGCTCGAGCCTGCACAAGGTGCTGAAAAGTAAACGCCTCACACATTGAAGCGAAAGTGCATTATATCGCCGTCGCTCAGTACGTAGTCCTTGCCCTCGAGCCGTCCCCGCCCGGCCTCGCGCGCGCCCTGCTCGCCGCCATAGTGAACAAAATCATCATAGGCGATGGCTTCAGCGCG
Organism: Acidiferrobacteraceae bacterium; assembly: GCA_002729195.1. GTDB lineage: Bacteria > Pseudomonadota > Gammaproteobacteria > Arenicellales > UBA868 > UBA12578. Next base: position 5,538 of record PBTT01000027.1, on the reverse strand, counting down.
GATAAATCCACGTTCGAAGTCGGTGTGTATCTGCCCTGCCGCCTGCGATGCAACTGTGCCTACCGGCACCGTCCACGCCCGCACTTCCTCAGATCTGGTGGTAAAGAAAGTCTGCAGGCCAAGCAGTCGGTAACCCGCCTGGATCACCCGATTGAGGCCCGACTCCGCAAGCCCGAGGTCTTGCAGAAAAGCCGCGCGCTCGCCAGGCTCAAGATCCGATATCTCCTGTTCGATGGCAGCGCTCACCACCACGAACTCGGCCTGGGTTTTTGCTGCATGCCCACACAGCGTATCCACCTGCGCATTGCCAGCTAGATCCTCTTCAGCGACGTTGACCACAAAGAGTACTGGCTTAGCTGTAAGCAGGCACAACGGCTGCAGGGCTGTAGCGGTATCTCGATCCTCGAGCAAACCGCGTACGCCGGAACCGTCGTCCAGCGCCTGGCGTGCTCTTTCAAACAACTCGAGTAGACGCAGTTGTTCCTTGTCGCCGATCTTGGCAGCCTTGCGGCTACGTTCGATGGCGCGTTCCAGCGTCTCCAAGTCCGCCAACGCGAGTTCAGTCTCTATGGTGGCCACGTCGGCGATCGGGTCGATCCTGTCCGAGACGTGAGCGATATCGGTATCTGTGAAGGCGCGGACCATGTGCACGATGGCATCGACCTCACGAATGTGGGCGAGAAAACGGTTACCGAGGCCCTCCCCGCGGGAAGCGCCAGCCACCAGACCGGCAATGTCGACAAACTCGATCACCGTAGGGATCACCACCTTGGGTTTGACGATAGCGGCGATTACCTGCAGTCGGGAATCGGGCACCTTGACGATGCCGACATTAGGTTCAATGGTGCAGAATGGGTAGTTCTCCGCCGGCGCGGCAGCCCGGGTCAGAGCATTGAACAACGTCGACTTGCCAACATTGGGCAACCCGACAATACCGCAGCGAAAACCCATTCAGGTCGGGTTCCCGTCAAGGCTTGCGTGNAACTCGTTCATGGCCGCTTCGAAATTTCCAGCGACGATCTGCTCAAGCACCGCCACGGCCCGGTCTACCGCATCGAGGATTGCGGCGCGATCGGTGGCCGAGGGTTTTTGCAGCACATAGTCCGTCACCTCGTCAGCGTTGCCGGGGTGACCAATGCCAAGCCGCAGGCGCGCGAACTCGCGGGTACCTAGGTGCGAGAAGATGTCGCGCAGGCCATTGTGGCCACCGTGGCCGCCACCCGTCTTGAGGCGAACACTGCCGGGGGCGAGATCCAGGTCATCGTGCACCACCAGCACTTCAAGCGGGTCAAGATCAAAGTAGCGCGCCACGCCGGCAACGGCCGCACCACTGCGGTTCATGAAGGTGTCAGGCTTGAGCACCCGCAGCCGCTGGCCGCTGATGCGGATATNNGCCAACGCNCCGTGGAAGCGGTTGTCGTAACGCAGGTCGAGCGGCCAGCGCCCGGCCANGGCATCGAGAAACCAGAACCCTGCATTGTGGCGCGTGGCTGCATAGCCGGGGCCGGGGTTACCCAGCCCGGCGATAAGCGAGATGCCTGCCATGTGCCGCGAACCGGTAAGAGATAACAAGCAGCAGCAGTTTTGTGGATCGCCAGCGGCTGCCTGGTCGGTGGATTATTTCTCTGACTTTTCTTCCTCGGCGGNAGCCGGCGCCTCCTTGCTCCCTTCGGCGGCCTCGCCTTCCTCNGNCACCTCGCCTTCCTCGAGCACCTCGCCTTCCTCGCCCTCGGCCAGTTCTATCTCTTCCTCNATCACCTTCGGCGGCGTNACGNTGGCGACCGTCGGATCCTCACCCTCGTGGAAGGCAGTGGCCGTGAGTTGCACNCCCTCGGGCANNTGGATATCAGACACGTGCAGCGATTGGTTCATCTGCAGTTCGGATACGTCCAGGGAAATGTACTCCGGCAGGTCCCGTGGTAAACAGGTGATATCGAGGTCCGTCATCAGGTGGGCCAAGATGCCGCCATCGACCTTAACNCCAGGGGCAACGTCGGCGCCCTCGAAGTGCAGCGGCACTTTCATGTGTAACTTCTCGCTGGCCTTGATGCGCTGCAAGTCCACGTGCAGAACCATGGGCCGGTATGGATGCATCTGCACCTCGCGCAGTATCACCTGCTGCGAACCNCCCNGAGNCTTNAGATCAATGATGGCGGACTGGAAAGCTTCCATCNCGAGATTGTGCATTAGTTGCTCCTGATCCAGCACCAGGCTCTCGTTGCCCTTACCGGCACCGTAAACGATTGCCGGCACTTTGTTGTCGTGGCGCAGCCGGCGGCTGGCGCTGGTGCCTGATGCACTTCTCGCCTCGGCGTTGAGTTCAAAGTTACTGCTCATCATTGCTCTCCCTCACAATGGCACCGCGCGGCGCCTCTATCGGTGCTTCCGGCTGTTGCCGGAAAACTAGTCCATAAACAGGGTGCTGACCGAATCACCTGCGGCGATTCTCCGTATCGATTCAGCCAGCAGGCTGGCGATGCTGATCTGCCTTATTTTGCNGCAGTGGCGTGCTGCGTCCGTCAGTGGAATCGAGTTGGTCACCACTATCTCGTCCAACTCGGAGCCGGCTATTCGCGCAACTGCCTGGCCCGACAGCACCGGNTGCGTACAGCATGCCTTAACCTGGCGGGCGCCGGCGTTNTTCAGGGCGNCTGCCGCCTCGCACAGCGTGTTGGCGGTATCCACCATATCGTCCATCAACACGCAGGCGCGGTTGTCTACCGAGCCGATGATATGCATCACCTTGGCCTCATTGGCCCGTGGCCGGCGTTTGTCGATAATGGCGAGTTCGGCTCCCAGTTGTTTTGCCATCGCCCGCGCCCGGAGCACACCACCCACGTCCGGCGACACCACCAGTAGATCCTCCGGTTCCTGCCGCCAAAGTTCGCTATTAAGCACCGGCGAGGCATAGATGTTGTCCACCGGCACGTCGAAAAAACCCTGAATCTGGTCAGCATGCAAATCCATGGTAACCACGCGGTCAGCGCCAGCCACACCGATCATGTCGGCCGCCAACTTGGCCGTGATTGCCACCCGTGCCGTCCGCGGGCGACGGTCCTGGCGAGCGTAGCCGAAATAGGGAATCACGGCGGTGACCCGCTCGGCCGACGAGCGCTTGAGAGCGTCGATCATCACCAGCAACTCCATCAGATGCTTGCTGGCCGGTGTAGAAGTTGGCTGGATCACGAAAACGTCCCTGCCGCGGACGTTTTCCATGATCTCGACATTCACCTCACCGTCACTGAATGCGCCTACCAGTGCTCGGCCCATACCAATACCCAACTTGTCCGCCACCTCGGCGGCCAGTGGCGGGTTGGCGTTGCCAGTGAACAGCGTCAGATCNTCAACTGCCACTTAATNTTCCTCAGCNAAGGTTGTGTGTTTGGCTGGGGTGCCAGGATTCGAACCTGGGATTGCCGGAATCAAAATCCGGTGCCTTACCACTTGGCTACACCCCATCAGGCTCTTCGACATAAAGTGGATGCCTGGCGATTCCGCGAGTAACAAAACCTATGTACCAAGGTGGGAGCTGGTCCAGGATCGCCTGGCCGGCACCCATGTCGGCCACANCCAGAAAAGCGGCCGACCCGCTGCCCGTCATTCGGGCCTTGCCGAACCGGTCCAGCCAAGCCAGGCATTTTGCAACCTCGGGGTATTTTCGCGAGGCCACCGGCTCCAGATCGTTGCGCAGATCACCCGTCAAAAGGGTGGGTATTCTGATTCGGGGGGTGGTGCGTGTCAATTCTGCCGCCCCGAAGATAGCGGCGGTGGAGACTGCGACCTGAGGCCATATCACGCAATAGCAGCGTGGTGGCAGGTCGACCGGTGTCAGCTGCTCACCTACCCCTTCACCCCAGGCCGAGCGGCCATGGATAAAGACCGGCACGTCTGCCCCGAGGGTAAGGCCCAACGCTGCCAGCCGGGTACGGNTTAGGCCGGTANCCCACAACTGGTTCAGCGCGATCAGTGTGGTGGCCGCATCGGAACTGCCACCGCCCAGACCCGCACCCACTGGAATGCGCTTGTCGAGGAAAATCTCAGCGCCCAGCCTTGTGCCGGTTGCCTGCTGCAGGCAGCGCGCTGCCTGCAGCGTGAGGTCCTCCTCAGGCAGTGCTTCAGCACCACGACGACAGATAGTGCCGTCGTTTGTCACCGTCAACTCGAGCGTGTCACAGTAGTCCAGCAGTTGGAACAACGTTTGCAGTTCGTGCCGACCATCTGGCCGGCGCCCGACCACGTGCAAAAAAAGGTTCAACTTGGCCGGAGCCGGCCAACTCGTCACTGGGCAGTCTCCCCGACCACGGGCGGGCCGTTCCAGTATTCAATGAACAACTTCACACGCAGTATGTCGCCCAAGTTTTCGCCCTGTTTAGACATCACCTGCACGGTACCCGGCCAGGCCTGTAAGGCGATCTTGCGTGGCAACTCGCGCTGGTTGAAGCGGTCGTACTGGCTGAAGTTGATATCCCAGCCGGACTGGCTGAGCCTGGCCAACCGGCCGCCGGCATCGATCTCGATATCTACTGCTTCCCCAGGCCCAGGCAATCCCCGCACCCAGTGACCAAGGTGGTCGAACGGGATGTGCCAACCAGTGCCCTCGAGCAGCACCTGCTGCGCGCTGTCGCCAGAAAACTGGGCGTTCTCGTGATTGCGCAGCCGGGCGCCGTTAGGGTTGATCCAGATGCGAACCTTGCCGCTGCCGAATGCGCCGAACAGATCGATGCGTGCTGTTTCGCCTTCGCGCCGCCAGCGCAGGTGGGCAGTACCACCGCTATCCCCTGCTCGTACCGCGACCCGCCCACCCAGATCCCAATGGGTGAAGTTGGCGAGCGCTTGCCGGCGCGCCTGCCAGGCGGCATCCACCGCCGACCCGGGTGACTCCTCCCGCGGTAGGCCCGCGCAACCCACCAGCAGCAGTAACGCGCCAACGCCCCAACACCGCCAGCATATCACTGGCCGAATTTCCGCAGGGTATCGATCAGTACCGGGTTCCCGGGATCAGTGTTCTTGCCGTCACGCCAGGTGGTACGGGCCTCATCCTTTGCACCAGTCATCCACAGCACCTCACCCAGATGGGCCGCAATCTCCGCATCGGGGCTCTGGTCAATGGCCTGCTGCAGGTATTCCAGCGCTGCCACCAGGTTGCCCATGCGATACTGCAGCCAGCCCATGCTGTCGAGGATGAAAGGGTCGTCGGGCAACAATTCGAGCGCCTTTTTAATGAGTTCCAGGGCTTCGTCGTAACGGTCGGTCTGGTCGGCCAAGGTATAACCAAGCGCGTTATAGGCGTGGGCGTTGTCAGGTTCAAGCGCAATCAGCTGGCGCATGTCGCGCTCGTGGCGATTAACCATATGCAGCATCGCAGTTACCAGCCCGCGTGAATACAACAGGTCCGGATCGTCCGGAATCTCCAGTAGCGCGGCGTCCAGCAACTTGAGGGCCGCCTGCGGCTGGTCGCTGTCGCGCAGCACCTGCTCACGGGCCAGATACACCCGCACCTGCTGCTCCTGCGTCTTGGGAACGATGTCGGCCAGGTGC
>PBTT01000026.1 GCA_002729195.1 Acidiferrobacteraceae bacterium | reverse complement strand
GGTGTGGACAACCCACTTTTCTACCGGGAAAACACACGGATGCTTTTCGGCGATGCCAAGGAGAGTATCGAACAGGTGCTGACCGCCCTCTAGGCGGTAATTCCCGCCATCCTTGCCTACTATTGACGCCGTATCAGCCTAAGGCCGCTCGCATGGCTTCGCCTATTCGGGCTGGATTGCGGGTTACTGCTACGCCGGCGGCCTCCAGTGCGCGAATCTTATCCTCGGCAGTGCCTTTACCACCGGCAATGATAGCTCCGGCATGACCCATGCGCTTGCCCGCTGGTGCCGTACTGCCGGCGATGAACGCCGCCACCGGTTTTTTTAGGTGCTGGCCGATCCAGTCCGCGCAGGTCTCCTCATCCATACCGCCAATTTCCCCACACAAGACAACCCCCTCGGTTTGAGGGTCATTGTTGAATAATTTCATCACCTCCAAATGCTTGAGGCCGCCAACCGGGTCACCACCAATACCGACGCAAGTCGATTGGCCGAGACCCAATTTGCTTAACTGGTCCACGATTTCATAAGTCAGGGTACCCGAACGTGAGACCACGCCGATTGGGCCTTGCTGATGAATATAGCCGGGCATGATGCCAATCTTGACCACATCTGGCGTAATTACCCCGGGGCAATTGGGTCCGATTAACACCGAGCCACTACCTTTCATTCGCTGGCGGCTGAGGATCATATCCTTTACCGGCACACCTTCAGTGATGCAGATAATGGTCTCGATGGCAGCCTCCACGGCCTCATCGATCGCGGCAGCGGCAAACGCCGGCGGCACATAAATTACTGACACATTTGCCCCGGTCTCTGCCCGCGCTTGTGCTACCGTGTCAAAGATCGGAATCCCTTCGAAAACCTGGCCGCCTTTACCAGGAGTGACCCCTGCGACAAATACAGCCCGACCATGGGCATAGGCCAAGCAGTTGCGCGTGTGGAATTGCCCGGTCTTGCCGGTGATCCCCTGGGTGACGATACGGCTGGATTCGTCTATCAAGATGGCCATGGCGTTCAGGCCCCAGCGGCGGTTACGGCCAGTTCTGCCGCATCGGCCATAGTTGAAGCGGTGATCATGTCAAGGTTCGAGTCTTGCAGAATTTGCCGGCCAAGTTCCACGTTAGTGCCTTCCAATCGCACCACCAGCGGGACTCCGAGCTTCACAACCTTGGCCGCCTGCACCAAACCCTCGGCGACTACGTCGCAGCGCATGATTCCCCCGAATATATTGACCAATATGGCTTCGAGATTCGGATTTTTAAGCATAATCTTGAATGCCTCGGTGACCTGTTCGGTAGTGGCGCCCCCGCCAACGTCGAGGAAATTGGCCGGCTCCCCACCGTAGAGTTTAATGATGTCCATGGTCGCCATGGCCAGGCCCGCGCCATTTACCAGGCAGCCAATATTGCCGTCGAGGGCGATGTAGCTGAGACCCGCGTTGGCGGCCGTAATTTCATTGGGGTCTTCCTCCGCAAGGTCGCGCATCTGTAAGACCTCGGGATGACGAAACAAGGCGTTGTCATCAAAATTGATTTTTGCATCGAGCGCAATCACCTGACCATCGTTGGTCAGCACCAGTGGGTTGATCTCAGCGAGGGTTGCGTCCATTTCCCAAAATGCCCGATACAGCTGCTGCAGGATCGTGCTGGCGTTTCTTGCCGAGCCCTGTTCAAGGCCAATATACTGTGCCAGTTGTAGCGCATCGGCTGCCCCTAATTCCTTGCCTGGTTCTACCGTGAACTGGCAAACCCTCTCCGGTGTCACTTGTGCCACTTCCTCGATCTCGGTGCCGCCTTCCGCGCTTACCATCATGGCTACTTTTTGACTGGCTCGGTCAACTACCAGGCCAACGTAAAACTCCGCCTTAATGTCAATACCTTGCTCGACCAGCAACCGCTCAACTTTTTGCCCCCGGGGCCCGGTCTGGTGAGTTACCAACTGCATTCCTAAAATATCTCCGGCGTGCGTGGCTACCTCCTCGATCGACGCAGCGAGCCTTACGCCGCCCCCCTTACCCCGACCACCAGCATGGATCTGGGCTTTGATCACCCACCGGTCACCGCCGATCGTCTCGGCGGCTCGGACAGCCTCCGCAACGCTGAAACAGGCACATCCTGCAGGCACCCGTACACCATAATCCCTCAGTATCTTTTTAGCCTGGTACTCGTGAACCTTCATTCCTGATCCTCGATAATTGTTCTGTGGTTCGGCTGGACTCCTACTTTGCCGACTTGCCTCTGCTTTGGCTCTCACCCTTGTGCTGGTCCTTGTCAACGGCCGCCTCGATGGCCGGAACCAGGGTGTCGTACAGCCGCGGATCAAATTGCGTCGGCAGGATATACCCTGGACCGAACTCAAGCTTATCAACCTGGTATGCCGCAAGAACGGCGTCGGGTACTGGCTCACGGGCAAGCCCGGCCAGCGCATGCATTGCCGCTACCAGCACCTTATCTTCGATTTGCTGAGCGCCAGCATTCAATACCCCGCGGAATAAAAACGGGAAGACCAAAGAGTTGTTGACCTGATTAGGGAAATCCGAACGCCCCGTCGCCATAATGATATTAGGGTTGGCTGCGAGTGCTTCCGTGGGCGATATTTCGGGGTCAGGGTTCGACAAAGCAAATACGATCGCGCGGCGGGCCATAGTACGTATCATCGCTTTGTTGATTAGATTGGGCCCAGATACACCGATGACTACATCTGCCGAGACCAACGCCTCCGCCAGAGTGCGTTTCGGTGTATCGATCGCACAGGCCTCCTTGTAAACATTGAGGCCATCTCGACCGCTGTAGATGACACCCACGCTGTCGACCAGCAAGATGCTGGACCGTGGCACGCCTAAGCGATACAGAAGTTTGGTGGTGGCTATTCCAGCAGCCCCGGCCCCGATAATCACGATTTCGACTTCTTCTAACAACTTGCCCTGCAGTTCCAGTGCGTTTATTAACCCCGCACAGGTAATTACCGCTGTACCGTGCTGGTCATCATGAAAAACCGGTATCTCGAGCCGTTCTCTAAGCGCTTGTTCTATGGCGAAACACTGGGGCGCAGCGATATCTTCCAGATTAATTCCACCAAAGGTCGGCGCAATGTTAACTACAGTCTCGATAAACGCCTCGGTACTGGGCGCCGATACCTCAATGTCGAACACGTCAATATCCGCAAATCGCTTGAACAAAACTGCTTTGCCTTCCATGACTGGCTTTCCCGCGAGCGCGCCGACTGCACCGAGACCCAGAACTGCAGACCCATCAGTTACGCAGGCAACCAGGTTTCCTTTATTGGTATAGGTGTAAGCTTTTGTCGGGTCGCGGGCAATTTCGCGAACCGGTTCGGCAACGCCGGGTGTGTAAGCTAGCGAGAGGTCTTCGGCAGTGGCAAATGGCTTGGTTGGTTGTATGCTGATCTTGCCGGGGCGTCCAGCAGCGTGATACTCGAGGGCTAAGCGGTCGGAATTCATCGCCCGCTTGCCGCTTTGGTTTTGACACCCCTGGCAGACTTAGCCACGACTCCGTCACCGGTGGCGACAGGCCGCTTGGAATCGGTGATCCACTCGCTCCACGAGCCAGGGTAGAGGCGTGAACCAGCGAGTCCGCAATAGTCCATGGCGAACAAGTTGTGGCAGGCGGTCACACCAGAACCACAACTATGAATGACTCGTGTCGCATCGAGGCCGCCAAGCAATTTCCCGAACTCCTCGGCGAGGGTCGCCTTAGGTTTGAACAACCCGCGGCTAAGATTCTCTAGAAAAGGTCGATTGACAGCGTGCGGTATATGCCCTGCTTTGATATCGAGGGGTTCGGTGTCACCCCGAAAACGCGCTGGCTCGCGAGCGTCGATCACCAGCAATTTTCGTCGATCGATATTCTCGAGAATCACTTTCGCCTCTGCTTGCATTCCAGAACACACCTTCCCGACAAAATCTGCTGCCGGATACCGGTTGTTACCCCGTTCCGTCGGGAGCGCCCGGCGTTCCCATTCAGCCATACCACCATTGAGTAACGCCACCGAGTTAACGCCAGACCATTTCAGCATCCACCATAATCGCGCTGCCATCGCGCCGCTGCCCTCATCGTAGGCAACCACCTGGCTGTAACGGGTAATGCCCAATTTGCCCAGCGTTTGTAGCCAGCGAGCGGCCGCGGGCAATGGATGACGGCCACTAGCAGTCGTAATCGGGCCAGCCAGGTCTCGCCCTAGGTCAACGTAGGTCGCGCCTGGAATATGATTGGCCTGGTAGGACTCCCGTCCAGCATGCTCGTTCACCAGGGAGAATCGGCAGTCACAGAGGCGCAGGGTATTGTCGCTCAGTCGATCGACCAGTTCATTAGCGTTCACTACGCCTGCTATCGGTTCAGGAGTGCGCACCACTGCAGGCTTACTTCAAAGGGTTGGTGATCAAACTATCGCCGAGTTGGGTGATGTTGCCCAACTCCTCAAGGGTCTTTCGCATGTAGTCGGGTATAGGGTACGACTTGAGATTACCGTCCTCCTGGATTCGGGCGTAGATGCGAACGGCACGACCCTCACAAATGAGATCACCCGAGCGGGCGTTGGTTGCGACACAGTTCCAGTGCAGTGTCCGCTCACCAAGCTTTTCCAGACTCACTTTGGTCATCACCCGGTCACCGTACGCTGCCGGCCCGATGAACCGGAAGTGAATTTCACCCATCACGAACGTGGTTCGGTCATCGCGAATCATCTGGTCGATCGGGTAACCTATCGTCCTGAAAAGTTCGTGCTCGGTATCGTTGAACCAGGCGACGATTCTCGGGTAATACACCAGCCCGAAGGGATCTGATTCCCCCCATGGTACCGATATTTCACGCCAGTACATTGTCATAATTGAATCGCCACTGGTGTTGACCAGGTCACGAAGGTTTCCCGAGTATGTAATATTGATTTAATGGCGGTGGGGGTGGGATTTGAACCCACGGAGGTCGTGAAACCTCGCCAGTTTTCAAGACTGGTACATTAAGCCGGACTCTGTCACCCCACCGTTTTGAGGCGCCACTAGGGCACCTATCCGGCTGGTCGAAAGTGCAACACAGGCGGTTACTACTGCTTATAAGACCGGATTGTAGGTGTTATGAAAAAATCTTACCAGTTGAGAAACACATTTTTACTTCTGCAGGCCGCAACTCCTGTGCTGTCAGTGCTGGTTGGTTCGCTAGCCTTGGGTCTAGCCGTCACGGCGAAAGCATACCGCGTTTTATTGTTAGCCCCGGCTTGCTGTTGTCAGCTGCCAGCCACTTCATCCAGGCCACCCATGTAGGGTGTGAGCGCCGAGGGTACCGTGATGCTGCCATCCTCTTGCTGGTAGTTCTCTAGAACCGCGACCAGAGTCCGGCCTACCGCAAGACCTGAACCGTTCAAGGTATGCACTAGTTCGGGCTTGCCAGTAGCAGGATTACGCCAACGGGCCCGCATCCGCCGTGCCTGGAAAGCCTCGAAATTACTGCAGGAAGAGATCTCCCGGTACCTTTGTTGCCCAGGAAGCCAAACCTCCAGATCATAAGTCTTGGCCGCAGAAAAACCGAGATCCCCCGCACAGAGAGTAACCACCCGGTATGGCAGGTTCAGTTTCTGTAGAGCTGTCTCTGCATGCGTCGTGAGTTCCTCCAAGGCCTCCCATGATCGGCCAGGCTCTACGATCTGCACCAACTCTACTTTCTCGAACTGGTGCTGGCGGATCATGCCCCGGGTGTCTTTGCCGTAAGAACCTGCCTCACGACGGAAGCAAGGCGTATGGCATACCCGACGGACCGGCAGCGCGTCGGCCGCCAAGATCTGGTCCCGATAGAGGTTGGTCACCGGCACCTCCGCGGTTGGTATTAGATAGTATGGTGGTTCGGTCGCAGTGACGAACTGGTCCTCCTCGAACTTTGGCAACTGGCCGGTACCAAACAATGACTCGGCGTTGACCAGATACGGCACATAGGTCTCAAGATAACCGTGTTCTGAAACGTGCAGGTCCAGCATGAACTGGGTAAGCGCACGCTGCAATCGGGCGAGACCCGAGGCCATAACCACAAAGCGGCTACCGGTCAAGCGAGTCGCAGACTCGAAATCCATCATGCCGAGATCGGCTCCCAGGGTCACGTGGTCGGCGGGTTCGAAGTCAAACTTCCGCGGTGTGCCCCAGCGCCGCTGCTCCAGATTATCATCTTCGCTCGTGCCGGGTGGCACACTGGCATGGGGAATATTCGGTATACCCTGTAGCAGTTGCTCGAGGTTTGCCTGTACCTGCTTGAGTTCATCTTCGGTCGCGCGCAACTCATTCCCTACGGAGTTCATGTGCTCGATCAGCGGGCCGGTATCCTCGTTCGAAGCTTTTAAGCGGCCGATGTCTTTGGATCTACGGTTACGCTCGGCCTGCAATTCTTGCTGTCGTGTCTGTAACGCTTTTCGGGATTGGTCGAGGGATTGAAAAACTTCTATATCCAGCGCCAGCCCTCGAGGCTTGAGGGCTTCGACGACCGCTTGGGGGTCGCGTCGTAACAATTGGGGATCCAGCATGGTTGTCCTATAAAGCTCGAACGGTCGGACCGTTACCAGCCTGGTGCGGATAGCGAGCTGGCACAGCACTGCACCGGCAGGGAGAGAAAGGGGCATCGAGGCCGATGTCAAGATGATGCGTCATATAGCTACCCACTATCGGTGATCACGTCGACGCCTGGTGGTGGCTTGAACAGAAATACGTCATCTGGCAGCGGGCGATTCTCCACCGCATTCTCTAACCGCACCCGAGTGACCTGCTCGAGAGTATCGAGCATTTGAATGAGTTTCAAGGCGCCGCTCTCAAAGCCCAGGTGAATATGGGAAAACTGGCTGTTGGTGGCTCGCGGAGTGAGTGAAATCCATTCGAGGGACCCTTGCTTGCCCAGATCCTCAATCTGATAGCTGTCAGTAAAGTCGCCCTCCCCGGCTAACAGCTCCGCCGGCGTATTGCCAAGTGCAGCTTGTTGATCTCTGACCGTGACCTGCTCGAGCGTCACATCATAAACCCAGAGTTGCTTACCATCGGCGATGATGCTTTGCTCCAGGGGATCACCGTAGTCCCAGCGGAATCGGCCGGGTCGGGTCAGCCATAAGTGGCCGGCACTTTCTTCCAGTGCTATCAAGTTCTCGTCGAGAATGACCTGCGAAAAGTCGGCCTCAAAGGTCGCAACTCCAGCAAAAAATCTCTCAAGCCTGTCGGTGGCGTCAGCAAAGCACAAGGGCTGACCGGCCAGGGTGAGCAGTAACAGGCCTAAGCGAAATGAAGCCATATGAATATATCGCCGTGGCGGAGACTGTCAGGGCGCCCCGTTACTCCGCGGGTGGCGGGGCAAGCACTTCCCGTTTGCCGTTTTCGAGTGGGCCGACAGCACCCGCGAGTTCCATCGCCTCGATCATGCGAGCTGCCCGGTTGTAGCCGACGCGGAGATGTCTTTGGACCGACGAGATTGAGGCGCGGCGATTCTCAGTCACAAACGCTAGCGCTTTATCGTATAGCGGATCCTCTTCGCCGCCTTCGGACTCGACTTCACCTGGCAAGTGCTCAGTCAACACCGCGCTATGGACCACGGCATCTAGGTATTCGGGAGTGCCACTTTGCCGAAGCTCAGCGGCTACTCGGTGCACTTCTTGATCCGATACAAAAGATCCATGCACTCTAACGGGAAACCCAGTTGCTGGCGGCAAAAATAGCATATCGCCATGACCGAGCAATTGCTCCGCTCCCATCTGGTCGAGCACGGTCCGTGAATCAGCCCGCGAACTAACCTGAAAAGCGATCCGGCAGGGAATATTTGCCTTGATCAAGCCCGTTACCACATCGACCGATGGCCGCTGAGTTGCGAGCACCAGGTGAATACCGGCCGCCCGAGCCCGTTGCGCAATGCGAGTGATAAGTTCCTCGATTTTTTTACCGACCACCATCAGCAGATCGGCGAACTCATCAACGATAACCACAACATATGGCATCTTACTCAGAGTTGGTGCGTCTTCAGGCTGCCCCTCTTCAAGGGCGCTATAAAGCGGGTCGGGAATAGGTTTACCTATTTGGATCGCCGCAAGCACTTTGCGGTTATAGCCAACGATATTCCTGACCCCGAGCGAGGCCATCAACCGGAAGCGGCGGTCCATCTCGACGACGCACCAGCGCAGGGCATTGGCGGCTTTCTGCATGTCGGTTACCACCGGTGTCAACAAGTGCGGGATACCGTCGTATGCCGAGAGTTCTAACATCTTCGGGTCCACCATGATTATGCGCACGTCCTCTGGCGTCGACTTGTAGATGATGCTGAGGATAATGGCATTGACACAGACCGACTTGCCCGCACCAGTGGTACCGGCGATTAGCAGGTGCGGCATTTTGGACAGGTCCGAAATTACTGTTTGGCCCGCGATATCTTTACCCAGCACTAGGGTCAACGGACTCTTGCTGGCCTCGTAGACTTGAGAGGCGAGGCCTTCGAGAAGAAATACAGTCTCCCTTTCCTCGTTGGGGATTTCCAATCCAATAAAAGTTTTTCCGGGAATGTTCTCTACCACCCTGACGCTGACAACTGACAGGGCGCGTGCCAGGTCCCGAGCCAGACCCACAATCTGGCTGGCTTTGATCCCCGGCGCTGGATCTATCTCAAATTGGGTAATGACAGGGCCCGGCTGCACCGACTCTACCCGTACGTCAACGTTGAAGTCCCGCAATTTCTTCTCGACCAGTCGGGACATCATCTCCAACGCTTGCTTGCTGTAGCCACCCACATGTTGGCCTGGCTCATCCAGCAGAGTCAGCGTCGGCAGGTTGCCCTTGGGGGCCTTTCCATCGATAAACAAAGGTATCGTCTTCTGCTTTTCTTTCTGCAGTCGGATGCCTTCCCGCGGTGGTATCACTTTAGGCTCTATCCTAGGGGGCTCTTTTTGTTCCATTTCCCGCTTAATTTCGGCAACCGATTCTTGCCGCTTGCGCCTTGAGCGCGCACCGCGGGTGCGATCAGAAAGCTGCACCAGTTCTTTCCATCCCACCACCGCCCAGTGGCAAGTGGCAGCACCGGTTCGATCCATGACGGCAAACCAGGATACGTCCAGGGCCCAGGAAACACCTGCGAAGAGAGTCACCAGTAGCGCGACAGTGGCTCCTACGATTCCAAAAACGACCAACAGCCACTGGCCTGCGGCCAGTCCAAGCCAGCCACCTCCGGCGGTTGCCGCCGCTGTTGCGCCTCCAGGGAAATGCAGGAACTCCAGCCCGCAGGCCGAAACTACAGTGAGTACCATGCCGAGCCCGTGCACGAAACGACTGTATGGGGGGACCCCTTGTTTCCGGTACCGAAGCAGGCGCCCACTGAGTAAGGCGAAGATCAGTGGAAAAAAGTAGGCCGAGTAGCCAAATGCATTAAGGAAAAGGTCGGCAGACCAAGCGCCAAAACGCCCCCCTTTGTTTTGCACCTCACTACCATCACCGCTGTAGGTCCACGCCGGATCTGAAGCTGAATAACTCAGCAGGCAGATAAGAAAATAGCCCGTCAACGCCACCAGCCCGATCACGAGAACTTCGCGACCCAGGCGGGCAAGCCGGGGTGAAATCCCCCTGGAAGCGGGAGAAACGGTGGTTTTTCGGCTGACTTGGACCAAGTTAACGGGGCCTATAGAAAACCCGCGCAACAGATCGCAGGTAACCGTGATTATATCCAAATGAACGCTGGCCCGAGGGCTCAGCGACCTTCGGCTACCTCAAGCCATGGAACCCGGCTGCCGGTTCGGTGAGAATACGCGCTCAAAGACCATCCCCAACTGGCCCCTCAGATGACTGAACCTACACACTGCCGCCTTCTGATACTGGGTTCTGGACCCGCTGGCTATACGGCCGCGATTTATGCCGCGCGCGCCAACCTCAATCCGGTGCTAGTGACTGGTATCGAACAAGGCGGCCAACTGATGACAACTACCGAGGTCGACAACTGGCCCGGTGACCCTGATGGCTTGCTGGGCCCTGAACTCATGGCTCGTATGCTACGCCACGCCGAGCGCTTTCAAACCAGGATTGTGCTGGACCATATCCATACCGCCGAGCTTCAGAAAAAGCCATTCCAGTTACACGGAGATAATGGCACTTACAGCTGTGATGCCCTAATCGTGGCGACTGGTGCTTCCGCCCGCTACCTCGGGCTGCCCTCGGAGGAGGCATTTAAAGGCAAAGGGGTTTCGGCCTGCGCGACCTGCGACGGCTTTTTCTACCGGGACAAACCGGTTGCCGTCATAGGTGGCGGTAATACGGCAGCCGAGGAGGCGCTGTACCTGGCAGATATCTGCTCCCAAGTTACTCTGGTTCACCGACGCGATCAGTTACGGACCGAAGCTATTCTCCTGGATCAACTGCTAAGCCGCACCGGAAAGGGCGGCAATGTGTCCATTGCCTGGAACCAAACACTTGAGGAAGTGCTAGGGGATGATACAGGTGTAACCGGCGTGCGCCTGCAGCATGTCCAAACCGGAGTCCAACGGGACGTGCCTGTGCACGGAGTTTTCATCGCTATCGGCCATTCCCCGAATACCACCCTTTTCGACGGGCAATTGGAAATGGCAGATGCTTATATCAAGGTTCGGGGTGGAACTGACGGTGACGCTACGGCCACTAGCATAGCGGGCATATTTGCGGCAGGCGATGTCATGGACAATGTTTATCGACAGGCGGTAACCTCTGCAGGCAGTGGCTGCATGGCGGCCCTGGATGCCAAAAGATTTCTCGAAGGGGAGTAAGGCGAACCCATGGCAGCAAAGCGAAAAGATTCGAAACAGCCATTGGGGCCGAATGAGGTAGATCTTTTTCGCGAAAGCATGCGCAACGTGACACCGCTTAAGTCCGAGCCGCCCGCGCCAGGCAGGCGCGGGCCACCCGCTCGCAAAGCGATCAATCTTCAGCATCGACAAGCTCCGGCCGGGATCGTGCGCCTCGATGGCGATCTTTTCTACCGCCCCGGAGTGTCGGCGGCTGTGCTCACCGACCTCAAGAAAGGGCGGCTGCGCCCGACCGCCACCATAGACCTACACGGTTCATCGGCGAACGAAGCCGCAGNTCGTTTACAGAGGTTTATTGATAGCCGCGCGAACGTGGCGCCACAATGCCTGCTGGTTATCACCGGCCGCGGCAGCCATTCTCCAGGCGGGCACTCGGTTATCCGAGAGCAGACGCTCGAGCAGTTGCGCCGACATTTCACCGTACAGGCCTATGCGTGCTCACGGCCAGCCGATGGTGGCAGCGGCGCTTTTTATGTGCTTGTTCGCTCAGGTCGACTCGATTAACACGATCGCCTGTGCTGCCATNCCCTCTCCACGACCAACGAAGCCCAGTCCCTCAGTCGTTGTAGCTTTAATGCTGACCACATTTTTTTCCAAGCCGAGATCATCTGCCAGATTCTGCCGCATCGCACCCAGGTACGGCGCCAATTGCGGCCGCTGAGCCAGCAGGGTGGTATCGATGTTAACAATTCGCCAGGCGGCCGCCTGCAGCAGTCCGCGTACCTGGCAAAGGAATTCGCGGCTGGACCTGCCGGCATGACGGCTGTCATCATCGGGGAAATGCTGGCCGATATCGCCCAAAGCTGCGGCCCCAAGTAAAGCATCGCAAAGTGCGTGAATCAACACATCGGCGTCGCTGTGTCCTACCAGGCCGGCTTCGGCGGGAATCTCGACGCCACCCAGCACCAGCGGCAAGCCGGCTTTCAGCCGGTGAACATCATAGCCCTGCCCTACCCGCCGCATCGGTGTATCGCCTGTTGTTCCAGAATCAACTCGGCCAACACAAGGTCAGCGGGTGAAGTGATTTTCAGATTGCACCAGTCGCTCTCGACCAGGCGTGGGGTGAGGCTGAGCTGCTCGATAGCTTCTGCTTCATCGGTGCAGCCCCGCCCGCTGGAGTGGGCCTGGTCCAGCGCGGTTGTGAGGGTATCCAGGGGAAATAACTGGGGCGTCTGCGCCCGCCACAGGCCTACTCGTGGCACCGTCGTGGCAACCCGGCCCTGCCCGGTCTCGCGCTTTATGGTATCTCGCACAGGGATCCCNAGCAGCCCGCCTTCAGGTGAAAAGGCGACCTCGTTGATTAGGCGCTGTACGTCTGCNGGTTGAATACANGGTCGAACCGCGTCATGNACCAGTACCCAGTCGCNGGCTNCAGCCTTAGCNCNGAGNCTATCCAANCCGCGCCGAACCGTNTCCGCCCGNGTNNCNCCACCGGTGTAGGTCCATAAATTTTCGGTTGAGGGTTTTTCGAGAACTTCCCAGTTGGCATCTTCCACGGAAAGTCCAACCGCGATACCGCGTATCGCTTTGACCTGGGCGATACGTTCCAAGGTATGGGCGAGCACGGGCTTGCCTTTGATAAAGTGGTACTGCTTCGGCCGTTGGCTGCCAAACCGGGTACCAGATCCGGCTGCAGGAATCAGCGCCCAGATACCGGGTGAATTCATAGAGAAGTTGCCTGTCGAATCGAAAACACTAGCGAGTCAAGGCCGAAGTTTATTATAAAATACGGACTTACTCCTCGTTACTTTTCGGATCGTGTCCGCTACTCCTTTTACCCCGCCACTGCCCACCGTAGACGCCGTCAGCTTGCAATGGCAGGGGCTTGCCGGAACTTCCCTTGGCCTTGCGGTCGCGGAGGCGGCCCAAATCCAGTCTCGGATAGTTGTCGTTGCCGACTCACCTCGTGAACTGCAGTTGCTGGAAAGCGAAATTCGTTTTTTCCTGCCAACTGGGGCTCCTCCCTTGCACCGCCTGCCGGATTGGGAATGCCTTCCCTACGATCATTTCTCGCCGCACCCGGAAATAACATCCGAACGGCTGCAAACGCTTGCCTGCCTGAGTCGGGGTGAAGCCGCCCTAGTGCTGCTAACTCTGGAGGTACTGCAGGGTCGTCTACCACCGGTAGATTTCGTGCTTGGGCGCAGTTTTCGGATTTCCACCGGAACCGACATTGACTTCATGTCGCTTCGCGCCCAACTCCCACAAGTCGGCTACCTAGCCGTTTCCCAAGTCATGGCGCCGGGTGAGTACGCCATACGTGGCGGTGTCTTCGATATTTTCCCGATGGGTAGTGACACCCCATTTCGCCTTGACCTATTCGGCGACGAGGTCCAGAGCATTCGCTACTTTGACCCCGAAACACAGAAATCAACCCGGAGTACCAGCCAGTTGGAAATTCTGCCGGCACGGGAATTTCCGCTGGAGGATGCCGCTATTGAACGATTCCGGGCGAATTATCGGCGCGAATTTGAAGGTGATCCGCAGTCTTCATTGATTTATCGNGAGGTAAGCTGCGGCAATTTGCCCGCAGGGATCGAATATTATTTTCCGCTTTTCTTCGAACCTGGCACTACCGCGTCCTTGTTCGACTATATGCCAGACGATACTTGCTGGCTGCTGCCGGGCAACCCCGAAGCCGGTGCTCGCAAAATAAGCGCAGCGGTTTTAGATCGCTACCAACAGAGATCGATAGATTTCGAGCGTCTACCACTGGCACCCAACCGACTCTATCTTTCGGTTACGGAACTTTCGAGCGCTCTACAGTCAGCCAAGAAAATCGTTCTGGTGGATCAAGATACCACTGCCGAGACTAACGCAGCACTACACGATTTTGCTGTGGTCCCGCCACCCGCCTATCCGGTGGATGCCAGCAGCAACCAGCCGTATTCCCGATTGATTGCTCGGCTACGGGATTGCCGGCCATGGCGGATACTGCTCTCGGTTGATAGTGCCGGGCGCAGCGAGGCCCTGCGCGATGTGCTTCAACACTACGATATCCATCCTGTCCGCCTCGAACACTGGCACGAGTTCACTGTGGACCATGCACCGATCATTGGTATCGTCACGTCTGCGCTCGACCGCGGCGTACAGTTGCCACTGGAACGGATCGAGATCATCACCGAGTCGCAACTTTATGGAGAACGCGTCCACCAGCGGCGCCGTGAGACCCGTGACCCTGGCAGTATTCTTCAAACAGTGGCCGAACTACATTCGGGTGATCCGGTGGTCCACCGCGACCACGGTATTGGCAGGTACGCCGGCTTAGAAACGCTCAAGGTTGCGGGTACCAGTGCCGAATTTGCTGTGCTGCGCTACCAAGATAACGACAGACTCTATGTTCCGGTGTTTAACCTGACATCTCTCGCTCGTTACCTTGGCGGAGATGCCGAGAATGCACCGTTGCATCGGCTCGGCAACGATAAATGGAATAAGGCAAAGGCGCGAGCTGCTCGCCGTGCTCGTGACGTTGCGGCGGAACTTCTCAAGACCCAGGCACTGCGATCTCTGCGTGACGGCAGTGAATTTACTGTGCCGGAGGACGACTATCCGGCCTTTGCCGGCCGCTTTTCTTTCGATGAAACACCGGATCAGGAAGTAGTTATCAATGAAGTACTCTACGACTTGCGCTCGGCAACACCAATGGACCGGCTGGGCTGCGGCGATGTTGGCTTTGGCAAAACTGAGGTTGCCCTACGGGCAGCATTTATCGTCGCTTCCAACAGCCATCAGGTAGCTATCCTGACCCCAACTACCCTGCTGGCTCGGCAGCATTTCGAGACCTTCCGTGACCGCTTCGCAGATATGGCGATACGGGTCGAGCTGCTTTCCCGCTTTAGAGACCGCGCCCATAACGCGGCAACGACAGCGGGATTGCGCAGCGGTGAAATTGACATCGTCATCGGCACGCATCGCCTACTCCAGGCGGACGTTGCTTTCAGGTCTTTGGGTCTGGTGATTATCGACGAGGAGCACCGTTTCGGGGTACGCCAGAAAGAGCGGCTCAAACAATTGCGACAAGAGGTCGACATTCTTGCATTGACCGCAACACCGATTCCCCGGACACTCAACATTGGCCTTGCCGGACTGCGTGCCATCTCTCTAATCGGAACACCACCGCCTAACCGGGTTTCAATCAAGACCTTCGTCCGTTCTTTTAGCATGGCTCTGGTGCGAGAGGCCTGCTTGCGCGAGATTCACCGGGGTGGGCAGGTGTACTATCTGCATAACGCCGTCCGAACAATTGGCGAAGCTGCGAGCCGCCTTGCCGACGCAGTGCCCGAAGCCAGTATCCGCATTGCCCACGGTCAGATGCCAGAGATTGAGCTTGAGCGGGTGATGCAGGATTTCTATCACCAGCGCTTCAATATTTTGGTTTGCAGCACCATTATAGAAAGCGGCATTGACGTGCCCACAGCCAATACCATTATCATCAATCGTGCCGATCGGCTTGGCCTTGCCCAGCTACACCAATTACGCGGCCGTGTTGGCCGCTCACGCCACCAAGCCTATGCATTCCTTCTTACGCCAGCAGAAGGTCCAGCAACCACTAACGCGGCCAAGCGACTCGAGGCCATCGTCTCACTTTCGCAGCTTGGCGCTGGCTTTACCCTCGCCAGCCATGACCTCGAGATAAGAGGAGCGGGCGAATTGCTTGGTGAAGGCCAAAGCGGCGCTATCGATGAAATTGGCTTCAGTTTGTACACCGAGTACTTGACCAGAGCGATACGTGATCTCGGGCAGAAAGAGCAATCGTCAGATTGCTGGGTGTATGCCCCGATCCAAAAACCAGAGATTAATCTTGAGATTACCGCGCTTTTCCCGGACAGTTACCTGCCGGATGTCCACTCCCGCTTGCTCCTCTACCAGAGAATTGCTGCCGCCCAGACAGAAGCTGAACTCTACGAGCTACAACTCGAAATCGTCGACCGCTTCGGTCTATTGCCGGTAGAAGTCAAAGCCCTGCTGCGAATCTCTGTGTTGCAACTACGAGCGGCCGCTATTGGGATTCGAACCATGGAAATCGGCTCAGTTCGAGGGAAACTCGGTTTCCAGGAAACAGCCGTTGTCGAACCTATCGTAATGACCGACCTGCTCGCGCGAAACCGGGCCAACATGTCGATGTCATCACCTATAGAGATGCGTTTACAACACGATCTGCCTGAGCCTCTAGATCGATTGACTTTCGCCGAAAAACTAATTGGCAACCTAATGGGTGAGGATGCTGAACAGGTTAAGCTTAGTGAAGGGCTGACCCACAGCGAGCGCAAGCGATAATATCGCCTATGATTTGAACGTATATGGATTCCTTGGGTAACTGATGCTAGGTACTACAGCGCATAGACTTGCTGGTTTTGTCCTGTGGGGACTGTTAGTTGGTGCCCCGGATTTTGCCATGGCGCAAAACAGCTACCAGGTTGAAATATTACTATTCTCTCAAAGCACCATAACTGATAAGGAGGTATTCAGCAGTCGGGCGCCGGATACCCTTTACCTGGAAGCCCGCCTGCGCTCTGTCATGCGATTGACCAGTTCGATCGAACCACAGCCGTCGCTCACGGGCCACTTGGCGGCTATCCGGGACATCTTGGCGCGTAACCCCAACTACGATGTCCTCTCTCACACACACTGGATACAGGATGCGCCGACCCCCTCAGTTGCGACATGGGTCACCATCGATACTTCAATGGAGGCTAGCGCCGAGCTATCGGGCCACTTTCGCCTTTACACCGCTGGCCCACTCTACTTCGATACGTTGGTCCAGTACCGGCCGCAACTCGAAAGACACTCATCCAACCTCGAGATGTCTGCTGACGGCGATAATGTGCAACCAACTTATTTCCTCGCTCAGACCCGGCGCTTGAAACTCAAGGAGGTGCACTATTTCGATCATCCCCGGTTTGGGCTGCTGGCCACCATCTGGCCCGTTGGTAAATGATCGAGATCTCTTGCGTTAGCCGGTATCGGCGATTGTCTCCGTTTGCTCGTCCATCAACCGGTACTCCGGTACCAGTTCCGAAACGATGGCATCAATAACCTGATAGTTGTAGACGTTGCAGGCTTTATCCAACTCTGCCATTAGTTCTGTGACCCGTTTCTCATCTACCGGCCGATTTTCCGCCAGCAGGATCTTCTCATAGCCCGTGTCTGTGAGATTCTCTCCAGGGTGGAACAGCTCTTCGGCCAATTTTTCACCGGGGCGAAGACCGGTGTAGGTGATTTCAATCTCTTCACCGGGTATGTGTCCGGACAGTCGAATCATCTGCCTTGCCAGATAATCGACCTTGACCGGCTCACCCATGTTGAGAACGAATATCTCGCCACCCTTGCCAATCGTGCATGCCTGGAGGATCAGTTGGCAAGCCTCGGCTATGGTCATAAAGTACCGGGTCATATCGGGATGAGTAACGGTAATTGGGCCGCCAGCGCGAATCTGACGCTCGAACAGGGGCACCACGCTGCCGGCTGAGCCAAGAACGTTACCGAATCGCACGGTTACAAACGCAGTGGCCGATTGGCGATTAAATGAGTGCACGGCGATCTCAGCCAGACGTTTACTCACTCCCATCATGCTGGTCGGATTGACTGCCTTATCAGTCGATATCAGGGCCATGGTCTTGGTGTGACTGGCCAATGCCGCACGGGCCACAATCAAGGTACCGATGACGTTGTTACGGACTGTTTCGCGAGCCTGTTCCTGCAACATCGGCACGTGCTTGTACGCAGCAGCGTGGAAAACAATGTCTGGTGGGTAATTGGAGAAAATGCGCTCGACTGCTGCCTTGTCACAAACGTCGCCAAGCAACTGTGCTACCTCCACACCCGGAAAGTGATCTTTGATCTCTAGGCCCAGAGAATAAAGATTGAACTCGTTCTGCTCGACTAGAATAATCTGGCTTGGCTCAAGTCGGGCGACCTGGCGGCACAGTTCGCTGCCTATAGAGCCCCCGCCGCCAGTGATGAGAACCCGTCGACCACCCATTGCCTGGGTAATTGTCTGCCAATCGAGCGAGACAGGCTCGCGACCAAGCAAGTCGTCGAGTCCTACTGTGCGTAGGTCAGCGCTGCGGGCAGTGCCGTCGAGAATATTCTGAACCTTAGGCAGGGTGCGAAATGGCACTTCGGCTTTTTCGCAATACTCGACTACCCCGCGCATTTGCTCAGAGTTCGCGCTTGGAATTGCAATCAGAATGAGTTCTGCCCGTAGCAACTTTACCAGTTGCGGCAGGGCCGAACACCGATCCAGCACCCGAACCCCCTGGATCTCTGTGCCTTTCTTGTTTTGGTCATCGTCTAGAAAGCCGATCGGTTCATAGATTGCCGGCTGGGTTCGTCGAATGTCCCGGACCAGCATGTCCCCGGCCGCGCCGGCCCCCACGATCAGCACTCGCTTACCCGGCGCCTTGCTCACCTGTCGGTCCCGGAATAGGCGGTAGAGAACCCGGCTACCTATCAGTAGACCGATCAAGAATACCGCGTGCAGTGGGAATACCGAACGGGGAATGGCGAGCAAGCGGGTGAGAAAAAAAATACTGATGGCGACGACCGCGGTGCCTACCGCCACTGACTTGAGGATAGCCCACAAGTTGGGGATCGCTGTGAACCGCCAGGCGCCGCGATGCACACCAAAGACTGCAAAAAAGACCAGGTGCCAAAATATTACCAATGGCAGCATCGCCAAGGCCTGACCGAGAAAAATTCCCGGAATAACATCGAGGTTGAAGCGAAACCAGTAGGCGCCCAGCCAAGCAATAGGTACTACTAGCGCATCGTGCAGCAAAACTGGCCAGCGGCTAAAAAAATAGCGGCCGTGGGCAAGCAGTCGGTCAAATACAGTTTGTTTCAAAAGAATCAGCGCTTTATCTTTGCTTCGATGCGTCGTACCTGTCCTGCCGCAACAGCCAGGCCAAGGAACCCTATACTGATCCATAGTACCGGATGTCCCGCGCCCGACACATTCAGGGAAGCCAGCGTGGCCAGAGTAATGCAACCGACTAATGATACCGCAGATACTTTTTTGTGACTCCAACCCGCGCGTACCAGCCGTTGGTATAGATGATTCCGGTGGCCGCGCCACCAGTCCTCGCCCCGAATAATCCTGACCACCAACGTATAGGAGGCGTCGAAAACGAAAAGCCCATAAAGCAGCAGGAACGCCTCAAAAGGAAGCTTGCCCGAAATGGCCCCCAAGATCGACATCCAGCCGAACCAGGCGCCAAGAGAAAGGCTGCCTACATCACCCAGAAAGACCCTGGCTGGTGACCAGTTGAAAAGAGCAAATGCCAGTGCGCTGCCTGCCAAGGAAAAATTTACCAGACCCAAGAAAGTTTCACCGTTGGCATAAAACCAAAAGCCAAGCGTAGACGCTGCCACCACCGCCTGGACTGCCGCTAAACCATCTATGCCGTCCATAAAATTAAACAGGTTAACCATCCACAGCAGCCACAATCCAAGGGCCGGTAGCAGTAACCACAGAGGCAGAAATAAGGTCTGTTTGAAAATCGGAAAATAATCCGCCGGCTGGATCCACCCAATTTGAATGGCAGTCACGAAAAGGCCACCAGCGAAAATAGTTTGGGCCACTAAACGCTGGCTGATCGACAGAAGATTCCGGTCGTCCAACAGTCCAATCACGGCATAGCCTAACAAACTAGCCCCGATAATCAGTTGCCATGTCCACTTCCCAGGCTCTGGTACCCACAGCCAGCCAGCGATGACTGCTACAGTCATGATGATAGCAATTCCGCCGCCGCGCCGAGCGGTTCCAGTATGTAGGCTACGCTCATTGGGAATGTCTTCAACGAGAATGCTGTTGCGACAGTGCACTAACCCGGCTAGGATAACGGCACATCCAGCCATCGACAGAGCAGTCACCAAGGCAGCGTGGTTATCGATTATTTCTCACCTCGTGAGCGCCTTAGAAGGGTCAAGGATGAAACTTCCGGGGGGAAAACTTTACCAATTTTCGCGCATCACCATTGGCAAAACAAAAATCGTCCTGCAGTCGACGAATCAGTATCGGTGGGAGATCTCTCCTTAAGGTCAACAACTGTGCCAGCCACACGGCTGCCTGTAGGACAGTTTTTCCCAGCGAGATCACCAGCAGTTTTTCACCGGTAGCTAAAGCTGAGCGTTTCACCATTACGGCAAATGAGATTTTCTCCGCGCCTGCAGTTGTCACCGTGGTTGTCCCGGTAACGCTGATATCCGCTCCCGTTAACCTAAGGCACCACTCAGCGAGGTCATCGGCGTGAACCGGCTGACACAGCCCCGTCGGGAAATTTATTCTAGGGACAGTTTGAGATATAGCACTGAGGTGTTTGATTCTATTGATATTTTCATTTCTTGTTCCACCATAAACAAGCATTGATTGGGCAATCACCGAGTGCCACCCCGCTTGCTGTGAAACATTTTCTGCCCAAGTCTCGCTCGTACCAGCTGCTGCCGCGAAGCGTTCCTTTCGGTTGCGGCTCGGTTGACGCATCAATATGTTGTTTGAGTCAAAGAACACCCGCAGGCGCTGAGCAGGAATAGCCTGCAGCGCATGTTTGAACTTCGGTAATAGCGAAATCGGTAGTGTACTGATAATGCCGTTGACGTTGAGATGATTTCTCGCGAAAGAATTTGCGAGATATTCTGGATGTAGCGGCGCTACTCCAGGTAGTGTCGGCAGATCTTCAGGCCTATGAGTAATGACTAGAGCGGCCCAACCAGCAGCACTAAGGCGCGGCAGTAGAAACTGGCCAATATCGCTGCGCGGACCTAGGACCAGCATTACTGGCCGCTCGCCCAAGGCTATACCACCCAATGCGGGATGGGGCATTTTCGACACGGGCTTACGAGTCCGAAAATTCCCGATGATCCGCGCGGTTACCAGGCCAACCGCAGACAAGACGTAGAGCAGGACAAAAGCGGGCGATGAACGAGCGCATTTTGACCGGCGAAGGTAGCGCAGCATTCCTGCACGTTTATGTTTATAGATCGTATGTTCCTGCGTACCAGCGGAAGCACCTTGGTAATGAAAAACCGGCGCATCTGGCAAAAAGAAAACCTTAAATCCAGATTCTCTCACCCGCCGACAATAATCGAGATCTTCAAAATGCAGAAAAAACGCTTCATCAAAACCTTTGACAGATTTATGCACATCGCGCCTGACCATCATAAAAGAACCTGAAACCGCATCGACCGGCACCGGGTTTTGCGGCAACGGCTGGAACGTCAGGTCGAAGGTGGGCAGAGGTAAGCCCGGAAACAAACGCGTCAGACCTTTACCAATGATACTCCCAGGTGTTGGATCATGGCGTCGGCAGCCCGCTTGCTCGCGCCCGAAGAAATCAAGCACTAGCCCGCCACAGAGTCCGCATTCAGAATTTGTCTCTAGAAACTGAGCAAGGATCTGGATCGTACCGGGCAGGACGAGACAGTCCGGGTTTAGGAATAAAACGTACTTTCCGTCGGTCAGCGAAGCTCCCTGATTAGCAGCCCGGGAAAAACCTAGGTTTTCTTGGTTTTGGTGCAACAAGACCTTGTCCGCACGAGGCTGCTTAAGGAATTCGACGCTCAGGTCAGTTGAGCCGTTATCAACAACGGTAATTTCGTATTTTCCAGATCTGCGTTGCAGGCTTCCTAGGCACTGTTCTAGGAATTTGCCGGAGTTATAGTTGACGATGACTATGGAAATATCGGCCATAATATTTCTCAGAAATAGCGTCGATTGCTGGCGAAAAAACGCCGGCCATCTATGGAGAAGCGCACGCCACTCAAAGCAAAAGGTAGTCGTTGAGGTTCGAGCTAGGGAAGGTGCTGCGGTCTGGGCGGGGGATGTCGAACACCGGAAAAGCTACGAAACTGTCGGTTTATTGGGTTCGTCGGCTCGGTAGACGCGCCTGATTTCGTAAATCTGCTTGTCCTGCGATTCGTGATAAGTCCTGGCTTGAAGTTCCGCAAATAAGCCGACACTGATGAACTGTAACCCTGCCAGCAACAGTAGTATTCCAAGGAATATCAGCGGTCGATCACCCACCGGCACGCCAAGAAATATCCGTTCGAACGCCAGCCAACCCAATATCAGGCTGCCGGCAAAACTAAGTGCGAGTCCGATGCTGCCAAAAAACTGGATGGGCCGATGGGAATAACCCAATAGAAACTTTACCGTCAATAGATCCAGTAACACGCGAAATGTCCTTGAGATTCCATACTTAGAAACCCCCGCGGTCCGCGGCCTATGATTTACTTTGATCTCCGACATCTGCACGCCATACCAATTGGCGATTGCTGGAATAAATCGATGCATTTCGCCATAAAGACGAAGGTTATCGGCAACATCGCGTCGCATTGCTTTTAAGGTACAGCCATAGTCGTGTAACTTGACCTCAGTGGTAATCGAAATAAGATAGTTGGCAATGCGCGACGGCAACAGTCGCAGCCAGAATCCGTC
Source organism: Acidiferrobacteraceae bacterium (assembly GCA_002729195.1). Lineage (GTDB taxonomy): Bacteria > Pseudomonadota > Gammaproteobacteria > Arenicellales > UBA868 > UBA12578. The sequence goes on along the minus strand of PBTT01000026.1, from coordinate 1,879 downwards.
TTTTCGTTCATGTCGCCAACCACAGACGAGGTCGTCCCCTTGATCAATAGCAGCAAGTAGTGCCGGGATATCGGCAGGGTCATTCTGCCGGTCCGCGTCCATGGTTACTACAACCTCCCCGGTGGAAGAACGCAGGCCAGCCGCCAACGCTGCCGTTTGACCGAAATTTCGCCTGAACTCGAGTACGCTGACCCGGGGATCAGCTGCCTGTATCTCCTTCAGATGCTTGAGCGATTGATCATGACTCCCATCGTCGATAAATAGGATCTCATATGATCTATCCAGAGAGTCCAAGACCGAGACTAGCTCGCCGTATAGGGAAACGAGGTTATCTTGCTCGTTAAAGACTGGCAATATGACTGACAATTCAACCATTTTCACTACGACCTTTTGTACCGAGGTGCTCCTGTAATCTTTCCTGGGACGGTGTTGAGTTCTCCATTCGACTTTCGTTACCTGACAATGGCCTGATATCGAAACCTTCTGTGTCTAGCCTAAAGTTTGGATTGTAATAGGGATCCCCTGCCTGAAGAACTCCGGCATGACGCACCCGGAAACGCTGCTTCTCGGCGTCAAAACGAGCCATCTTCTCGGGATCATCCTCGTAGCCGCGGCTGACTGACTCTGCATGGTAAGCCATAGCATAAGGAGTAAAAACGTTACGCAGGCCCATTTCGGCAAGTCGCAGGCAAAAATCGACGTCGTTTCCAGCGATCGCGAAATTTTCTGCGTCAAAACCACCAACTTTTTCATAGATACTTTTTTTGCACATCAGCATCGCCCCGGTTACCGCTGATACATTTTGGACGATATTCAAGCGGTTGAAATAACCTGGGTCGTTGCCGGCACGGTGCTTGTGCGAATGACCGGCATACCCGCCTATACCGACAATAATTCCAGCGTGCTGGATGGTGTTGTCCGGATAGAATAGTTTCGCACCTACCGCACCGATCGACGGGTGTTGCGAATGCTCCAGCATCGCTTCCAGCCAGTCATTGTTGATTACCTGGATGTCGTTGTTAAGCAGCACGATATGCTCGCCTTTTGCCTGCTGGACTCCAAAGTTCACGATCGCTGAAAAATTAAATGGCCCACTAAACCGGTGAAATCGCACACGCAGTTGGTTTGGCAACCGTGCCATGAACTCCATGGTCAACTCGTCTTCGCTACTATTGTCTATGCCGATGACCTCATAGTTTTGGTAGCGTGTGCAACGGTTAAGCGCGTCAATACACTCAAAAAGCAATCTCGGTTGGTCACGAAAAGGTATGATGATACTGACCAGTGGTTCGCCAATGATCTCATGTTGCACACGGAAGTAGTGTGGCCTGTTGGCCGTCAGAACTCTGCCGTGGATGGCCCTTCTAGATAAAGCCTGTTCCAGAGCCTTCTGAGCTCGGTGGTGCGCGGCTGGTTTGGCAGCGCTATCCAGGGCGGTCGATTGAGCAGATTGCCGCCAGTGGTACAGTAGTTTGGGAATGTGGAAAACCTTGTCGGTTTTCTCAGTCAGCCGCAGCAATAAGTCGTAGTCCTGGGCACCGCCAAATTCAGAACGCGTTCCACCGATCTCATCGAGCAGTTTTTTGCGAACGACCAGCAAGTGGGTAATGTAGTTGTGCGACAGCAGCAGTGCGGGTGAATAGTCAGGTTTCAGGTGGGGGTGGCCAAAGTGGGCAGTGTCAACACTAGTCGATGCATCGCCGAAAATGATCTCATCGGTATAGAGGACATCGGCCTCCGAGCGGATAATCTCGGCGGCAACCTCGGCGAGAGCTCCTAGCGCCAGCATATCGTCGTGGTCTAGAAAGGCAACATAGTCGCCACTTGCTGACTTAATCCCTAGATTTGTTGCTGCCGAAATGCCGAGATTACGGGTAGA
>PBTT01000025.1 GCA_002729195.1 Acidiferrobacteraceae bacterium | reverse complement strand
TAGTTATCGGGGCTTTTTTCAAAAATGCGCCCCACCACCAGAGCCTCGGCCTTAATCAGGCGCCAGTCCTTGTAGCGCACCTCGCCGATCTCGCTCGGATGGCTGAGAAAATTCCCGGGTGGCAGCAAGTCAAAGCGACCAGAGCGGTGCAAGTCGGCAGCGATAATGCCACGCAAATCCTCAGGAGGATCTCCCGCGCCATGCCAGCGAAACGGCACCACCGCAATCGGGACACCNCTATNTTCTCCCTGGGTNATCTCTATAGTCAGTACGGCGTTAGCGGGCAGACATACCATCGACGACAAGCCTAGCAGGATCCCTGCAAACAACGTTCTCATATTGGCATCTTCCTATTCCTAGTTCTTTGCCCTTAAAACAAAATGGAATTCCTTTATAAATTCATAGTAACGAGGCTCTTCAGGGAACGGCAGGGGAGAAGCCTTCATAAGAGCCGTCACGGCAGACTCGTCAAAGAGTGAATTGCCGCTGCTGCGAACGATCTCTGCCAAGGTAACCTCCCCCGTACGAGTGACCTTAACCGAAATGGTCACGGCTAGGCCAGTAAATTCGCCGGGCAGGCTCCAGTTGCTGCGCACCTTTTCTTCGATAGCACCGACCAACGCCCCAAGAGCCGAACCTGCATCACGTTCGTCACGAGCCAGGGCCTCTTTTGCCGCCTTACGCTCAGCCGCCTCCCGCTCTCGTTTTTCCCGCGCCTTGCGCTTCTTCTCAGCCTCAGCNTTGCGTTTTTGTTCTTCGGCCTTGCGCTTAGCCTCCGCCTTTTTCTTTTTCTCAGCAGCTTTTTTCTTTTTCAGGGCTTCTTCTTTTTTCTTTTTCTCAGCAGCTTTTTTCTTTTTCAGAGCCTCTGCCTTTTTCTTTTTCTCAGCAGCTTTTTTCTTTTTCAGAGCCTCTGCCTTTTTCTTTTTCTCAGCGGCCTTTTTCTTTTTCTCGGCAGCTTTTTTCTTTTTCAGAGCCTCTGCCTTTTTCTTTTTTAGCTCCTCAGCATTTTTCTTCTTCTCCGCGGCTTTTTTCTTTTTTAACTCCTCAGCTTTTTCCTTTTTCTCAGCAGCTTTTTCCTTTTTCTCAGCAGCTTTTTTCTTTTGTAGCGCATCAGTCTTTTTTTTCTTCTCAGCGGCTTTTTTCTTTTTTAGCGCATCAGTTTTTCGTTTTTTTTCCTGCGCTATCGCCGCAAGATCCACGACTACCGCCTGAACGGGCTCGGCATAAATCGGCTTTACCACCTCCGGCTGCANNCGNAGGCTCACACCTAACAATGCNCCGAAAGCNACGTGAACCACTACCGCCAGAATGAAACCGCGCAGCGGGCGGCCCATTTTTGGCGCAGACCGATTCACTAGTTACTCAGTTTTCTTCGGTGTCGGTCGCCAGACCGACGCCCGGTACCCCTGCCTGCTGTAACAACACCATCGCCTGCATCACGGCGTCATATTTAACGTTTTTGTCGCCACGAACGAGAAACTGGGTATCTGGGCTCGAGCGCAGAACGATCTCGGCCTTGATCCGAATCTCCNGGGGATTAGCTATTGGCTCGGTATCGTCGTTAAGAAAATACGTACCGGTACTGTCCACGTGCACCACAAAGGGCTCCCTGGCGTCCTCAGCCACCGGCCGGGCGTCAGCCTTGGGCAATTCAACGCTCACCCCCTCCATCAGCAGGGGGGCCGTGACCATGAAGATCACTAGCAATACCAGCATAACGTCGATGTACGGCACCACGTTGATNTCGCTCATCTGGCGCTTGCGGCGGTGGTGGCGCATGGCGTTACTGGCTCCGGAACCGGGACTCAGGCCTGGCGTTGTCCGCCGACTGCCTGGCGGTTGACGATACTGAGAAACTCCTCCACGAATACCTCATAGCGGCTGATCAGCGACTCNGAATTGGCGGAGAACCGGTTGTAGGCGATAACGGCCGGAATAGCCGCGAACAAGCCCATAGCGGTTGCGATCAGCGCCTCGGAGATACCGGGTGCAACGGTAGCGATGGACACATGCTGCAAGGCGCCCAGCGAGCGGAACGAATTCATGATGCCCCAAACTGTGCCAAATAAACCCACATAGGGACTGGTCGAACCCACCGTGGCGAGGAAAGACAGCCGTGACTCCAGAGTTTCAATCTCGCGGCTTAGCGCCACCCGCATCGCCCGCTGCACCCCGTCTACCAGTTCCGTCCGATCTATCGACGGGTTGCCAGCCAGGCGGTTGTATTCACGGTAACCGGAGACAAAGACGCTGGCCGTGCCAATCGGCTCGGTACCAGCCTCGGTACAGCGGCGATATAGACCGTTCAACTCACCACCCGACCAGAAATCGGCCTCGAAATCATCCGCCTCCACCCGCAGTTTCTTCAGCGTAGCGGACTTGGTGAAAATCACCGTCCACGAAACTACCGACGCGATGACCAGTATTGCCATCACGATCTGAACCAGCAGGCTCGCCTGCAGGACCAGATCGAGAATGGACATCGTGTCACTGGTGACCGCGAGTTTGACCGCTTCACTCATCAGTTATTGCTCTCCTCGATAAGGGATGCCGGCAGCAGCCGGGGCCGTAAAGTGCGTGAGTCGACGCAGGCGAGGCGCACCTGCGCCGCACACAGCAGTGTTTCATTCCTGGACACTGCCTGCGCCAAGTCCACGCTGACACGGCGCCGACGCTGCACCTGCACAGACACCGCCAGATTGTCGCTAAGATGAGCCGGCCGATGGAAATCCAACTGCGCCTGGCGCACGACAAACATGGCGTTTTCATCGCGCACAAGCTGCGCTAAATCCAAGCCGTGGCTGCGCAGCCACTCGGTGCGAGCTCTCTCCATAAATTTCAGATAGTTAGCGTAATAAACGACACCACCGGCATCAGTGTCCTCGTAGTACACCCGCACTGGCCACTCGAACAGGTCACCCTCGCAAATCAACCTGGAATCCTATGGCAGCAGCCGAAAGGGCGAACGTTAACCTTGAAACCGGTCCGTGCCCTGTCAACTCCATGAGGATTTCCTGGCCATTTCATGTCAGCGCTCACTCAGAGCCCGCGAACAAGCCCGCTTGCGGGACAGCAACTGCCGCCGGTGGCTGCAGCCCGAAATGCTGCCAAACGTTACGGGTCACTGCCCGCCCGCGTGGCGTACGGACCATGAATCCTGACTGGATCAGAAAAGGCTCGACTACTTCTTCCAACGTACCGCGTTCCTCACCGATAGCCGCGGCCAGGCTGTCGATACCGACTGGACCACCGTCGAACTTCTCCATGATAGCGAGCAGCAGCCGCCGGTCCAGTGTATCCAAACCAAACTCATCGACCTCCAACAGGTTCAGCGCCCGGTTAGCGGTATCGTTGGTAACGCGCCCGTCGGCCTTAACTTCGGCGTAGTCCCGCACCCGTCGTAATAAACGGTTAGCGATGCGCGGCGTACCGCGACTGCGCTCCGCAATCGCGGCGACACCGGCAACGTCGCTCATCACCCCGAGGATTCCGGCCGAGCGCTCGACGATTTGCGACAGTTCGGCAGTGCTGTAGAACTCCAGCCGTTGAACGATACCGAAGCGGTCGCGCAACGGTGAAGTCAGAAGGCCTGCCCGAGTAGTAGCCCCCACCAGCGTAAACGGCGGCAGATTGAGCTTGATCGAACGCGCTGCCGGCCCTTCGCCGATGATGATATCTAGTTGGTAGTCCTCAAGTGCTGGATAGAGGATCTCCTCTACGGCCGGACTCAGGCGATGAATCTCGTCGACAAACAGCACATCGTGGGGCTCGAGGTTAGTCAGGATGGCCGCCAGGTCACCGGCTTTTTCCAGCACCGGCCCCGATGTCTGGCGCAAACCTGCGCCCATCTCATGGGCCAGGATATGCGCCAAGGTCGTCTTGCCAAGGCCCGGCGGGCCGAACACCAGCACGTGGTCCAGCGCCTCATTGCGCCCACGGGCCGCACTGATGAAGATCTCCAGTTGCTCCCTGGCGAGCGGCTGGCCGATGAATTCAGCTAGCGTCACTGGCCGCAGGCTGCGGTCGATCACCCGTTCCTGTGAGTTGTCGTTCTGATCCGTCGCCGTTACCACGGGATCTCTGTTCGTCATGTTCGCTCTCCCGACAGTTCCTTCAGTGCGCCGCGGATCAGTTCCTCGACTGATGCCCCGGCGCTAGCAGCAGCGCGCACCGCCGCGGTTGCCGCCGTCGACTTGTACCCCAACGCCACTAGCGCACTCACCGCATCCTGTTCCGGCGTCAATGCTGAGCTCCCGGTAAGTGTCGCGGCGCTCTCTGCAGTTGCATCAAGCCGGTCACGTAACTCGATAACCAGGCGCTCAGCAGTCTTTCGACCGATGCCTGGCACCCGCGTCAATTGGGCCACGTCGCCAACGCTGATGCAAGCTACTAAGTCGTCGGCCGTCAGCCCCGAGAGAATCGCCAGCGCCACCCGCGGCCCCACACCGGTGATCTTTAGCAGAGTGCGAAAGAGGTCACGCTGGCGCAAATCGGTAAAACCGAATAGCAGATGAGCATCGTCGCGTATCACCAGGTGGGTATGCAGGGAGACCATACCACCAGGATCCGGCAAGTTATAAAAAGCGGTCATCGGCGCCTCCAACTCGTAGCCGACACCGCCCACCTCTACCAACAACTGCGGCGGCTGCTTGCGCAAGAGTTTGCCACTGATCCAGCCAATCATTCTCTGGTGTTCCCTGCGCTATGCGCATCAGCCATAGCCGCTGTTGCCAGGTGCTGGGCACCTTGAGCCGTGTGGATGTGACAGATGGCACAGGCCAGTGCGTCGGCGGCATCCTGGGGCGGTTCGTGATCCATGCCCAGCAACACCCGAACCATGTGCTGAACTTGCCCCTTGCCAGCGCTGCCGGCACCAACTACTGCGCGCTTGATCTCAAGCGCACTGTACTCTGCCACCGCCAATCCCTGCTGCACCGCCGCCAGCAGCGCAACGCCCCGGGCGTGACCCAGTATCAATGCAGCCTGGGGATTTGCTGCCATGAAAACCTTCTCGATAGCCGCGCCGTGCGGCCGGCACTCGTCGATTACCGCTTGGATGCGCTCGTAAATTACTGCAAGCCGCGATCCGAGATCGCCATCACCCGCGCGGACACACTCACTATGCACGTGATACAGGCTCTGACCACGGGACTCGACCACGCCCACCCCGGTAACGCGGGAACCCGGATCGATGCCGAGTATCCTGAAGGTATTCACTGGCTTGCGCGGCCGGCTGTGCCTCAGCCAGCCGGTTGCATATCCTCGGGGAAGCTGGCATTGGTGTAGACGTCCTGCACATCATCGAGTTCCTCCAATGCATCGATCAGCCGCATGGCCTTTTCCGCGTCCTCGCCTTCCAGCGGCGTCTCATTGGCCGGCCGCTGGACGATTTCGGCAATCTCCGGCGTCAAGCCACCGCTCGTCAGCGCTTCGCGTACGGCAGAAAATTCCTCAGCCGGGGTTGTGACCTCTATAGTGCCATCATCATCGGTGTCTACATCATCGGCCCCAGCGCCCACGGCCACTTCCATCACCTCCTCCTCGTCAACTCCAGACGGAAAAATCAGCAGCCCGACCTTATCGAACAGGTACGCCACCGACCCGTCGGTGCCCAGATTACCGCCATACTTGTTGAAAGTGTGACGAATCTCGCTGACCGTGCGGTTGCGGTTGTCGGTAGTGCACTCGACCAGTACTGCCACCCCACCAGGTGCATAACCCTCGTAACGGATCTCCTCGTAAGAAACCCCGTCTAGTTCGCCGGTGCCACGCTTGATTGCGCGATCGATGGTATCGCGGGTCATATTGGCGGCAAGCGCCTTGTCTGCTGCCGCACGCAGTCTCGCATTGGCCGTCACATCACCACCTCCGGCTCGGGCTGCCACCGTGATCTCACGGATCAACTTGGTAAAGAGTTTGCCTCGCCTGGCGTCCTGCGCCGCTTTGCGAAATTTGATGTTGGCCCATTTACTGTGTCCAGCCATACCTTGCGCGTCTCTCCTGGTAGTGCCGTGGACCCCACGGCCCACTGTCCATTACACCAGTTCTGCGGCTACCTGTTCCAGCCCAGCACGGTTGGTCCATGACCAGACGCTGTCAACTGCCTGCGCCAGGTCCAGCCAGCGGCTCCGGTTGTGCTCAGCGGGATCCAGACGCACCTCGCAGGGTGCCGGCAACTCCAGCGAGAACAGGTGCTCCACATTGTCAACGATGCCAGGCCCGTACAGGTAACGGTACTCGGGCAGAATGTGAAAACTGCGGGCCAGGTGCCAGTCGCGCCAGCCCCCCTCTGAACTGATGCCGGTTTCCTCAAAAAGTTCGCGCCGCGCGGCCTGTGCCGGCATCTCGTCTGGCCATTCCAGACTGCCGGTGACCGACTGCCAGAATACCGGCCACGCCCGCTCGAGCAGCAACGTTTGGCAGTCGTGAGTGTAGACCACGACCAAAACCGATTCCGGCCGCTTGAACTCCTCTGGCGGCGCCAGTGCTGCAGCGCTCACCCCGGATCAGAGCCAGCAGTGGCTTGGGCAGCGCGGATACGGATACCCAGATCGCGCAACTGTTCGGCATCCACCCCGCTTGGCGATTCAGTCAGTAGACATGATGCTTTCTGGGTCTTGGGAAAAGTGATCACGTCACGGATCGACTCCTCACCCGCCATTATTGCGATGATGCGATCCAGGCCGAAAGCAATACCACCGTGCGGCGGTGCCCCATAACGTAACGCCTCGAGCAAGAACCCGAACTTTGTCGCGGCTTCCTCCCCATCGATGCCAAGCACCTTGAATACCTGCTGCTGTACATGAGAGCGGTGTATACGTATAGAGCCGCCACCGATCTCGGCACCGTTCAACACCATGTCATAGGCTCGCGACAACACTGCACCGGGGTCGGTCTCAAGTAGCGCGATGTCGTCTTCTCCGGGCGCGGTAAAGGGATGGTGCAGTGACTGCCAGCGGCCACTATCGGGCGCCTTTTCAAAGAGCGGGAAATCCACTATCCAGGCAGGCCGCCAGCCGGACTCGACCAGTTCGAGGTCGTACCCCAGACGCACTCGCAATGCGCCGAGCGCATCGTTCACTACTCGCTCGGTATCAGCGCCAAAAAAGAGCAGGTCCCCATTCATCGCGTCGACCCGATTCAACAGTTGCGCGACCACCTCCTCGGGCAGAAACTTGAGGATCGGCGATTGCAGCCCCGCGCCGCCTGCAGCCAGGTCGTTGACCTTAATATAGGCCAGGCCACCTGCACCGAACTGCCGCACGTAATCGGTGTAGTTGTCGATCTGTTGGCGACTAAGCGCACAGCCACCCGGCAGCCGCAGCACGGCTACTCGGCTGCCTGCCGCGGCAGCGGGTCCGGCGAACACCTTGAACTCGACCCCGGCCATCAGGTCATCCACGTCCACCAGTTCCAGCGGGATGCGCAGGTCCGGTCGGTCAGTGCCAAACCGGCTGACGCTCTCAAGGTAGGTCAGCCGGGGGAAGGGGTCGGGCAGTTCAATATCCAGTACCGAGGAGAAAATCGCGCGCACCAGCTCTTCCATTACCAGGATGATCTCACCCTCATCGATGAAGGACATCTCGATATCGAGCTGGGTGAACTCGGGCTGGCGATCAGCCCGCAGGTCCTCGTCGCGGAAACAACGGGCGATCTGGTAATAGCGCTCGAACCCGGCCACCATCAGCAACTGTTTGAACAGCTGCGGCGACTGTGGCAAGGCAAAGAACTGTCCCGGGTGGACCCGGCTCGGCACTAGGTAATCACGTGCACCTTCCGGAGTCGAGCGCGTCAGTACCGGGGTCTCCAACTCCACGAAATCCCGCTCTTCTAGGAACCGGCGCATCGCACGCACTACCGCATGACGCAGGCGCAGGTTGTACTGCATGCGCTCGCTGCGTAGATCCAGGTAGCGGTAACGTAGGCGCACGGCTTCACCCGTGTCCTCGTCTTCCATCTGGAAGGGTAGCGGGTCGCTGCTGTTGAGGACTGTGAGTTCGAGTCCCAGAACCTCGACTGTGCCAGTTCCAAGGTCCGGGTTATCAGTACCGGCGGGCCGGTGTCGCACCCTGCCAGTGGCCTGCAGCACGTATTCGTTGCGGACTGTTTCGGCAAGCGCGAATTGCACAGGGCGATCTGGATCGAACACGACCTGCACCAGTCCGCTACGGTCGCGCAGATCAATAAAGATCACCCCACCATGGTCGCGGCGGCGCTGCACCCAGCCGCACAGACGCACTTCCCGCTCGATGAGCGACTCATCAACATCTCCACACAGGCAGGTTCGCAGGCTTGATGTCACGATGGGTGTTCCTGGCGGCGACCTGCGTCAGTCGCGGCCGAAATTCCAGTCAGGCCGAATCCGAGGTACTCGAGCCAGTGGACGCACCACCCTTGTTCGCGCCACCGGACTGTTTGTCGCTGCCACTTTCGGACTTTGCCGGAGTTGATTTGTCGGTAGACACAGCATCCTTACTGCCATCCTTGCCATCTGCCTTGCTCTTGGTATCCGCCTTGTCCTTGTCCTTGTCTTTATCCTTGCCGGAATGTTTGAAGTCGGTTTCGTACCAACCAGTGCCCTTAAGCCGGAAAGCTGCTGCCGACACCTGCTTATGCAGCGATGCCTCACCGCATTCGGGGCAGTAGACCAGAGGTTCATCGGCGATTTTCTGCAGTACCTCCAGGTGATGACTGCACTGATCGCATTGATACTCGTATATGGGCATAGCTAGGGCATCGAGCAGGGTCAGGATTAGCGCCGGGCGCGACGATTCGCGGCGGCGTGGGCGCACAACGCTCAATTATACCTGCTGGCGCCGTCTTCCTTCACCAGCAAAGCGGGTAGATCGGCAGCGAGCCCCCTGTGCCTGCGCCCGTACCGGACTGCCCGAGGGGCGAGCGAGCGGCAAACCAGACTGGCTTAGCCTGGGCCCTGGGGCGCCTACTCGACCTGTTTGCTAAAGAGTCGCACTTGCGCACCCGAGAGCATGGCGGCAAGTTGGTGCCGAATCAGCCACAGGCACACCAGTGACGGGATGACCATCACCGCTGTGATGACGAAAAACGTGCTCCAGTCCCCCCCCAGCCAGTCAACCAGCGCACCAGAGGATGAGGCAAACAGGGTTCTACCGGCAGTGCCGATCGAGGCGAGCAGCGCATACTGGGTGGCCGTATAGGTCCGGTCTACCAACATCGATATAAAGGCGACGAAGGTTACGGTAGCAAACGCTCCGGCGAGATCATCCAGCAGCACCGCCACGGCAAAAAGAGGCTCGGACTTGCCTACCCAGGCGAGCAACGCAAACAGCAGGTTAGTGAGTGCCATCAGTATCCCGGAGGCAAACATGGCCCGTACCAACCCCATGCGGATGGCGAATAAACCTCCCAGCAGCGTGAACACAACCGTGGTGATCCAGCCAATGCCTTTAGAGTACAGCGCGATGTCGGACTTAGAGAAGCCAATCTCTTTGTAGAAGATGATGGACATCCGCCCGAGAAAGGCTTCACCGATCTTGAACAGGAAAATGAANCCGAGNACCGCGAGCGCGATGGCCAGGCCGTTGCGTCGGAAAAAGCTCATCAGTGGGCCAACCACGGTGCCGACTAGCCAAGCGCCGGCCTGCGCGAAGACACCGGAGATGCCGAGCTTCGAGGCGATCAGTTCCTCGGTGCGGGCCTGGGCCGCGATCNGTCCGGCAGACTGCGGCTCCGGCACGAACATCAGGCCGATATTGCAGGCGATAATGACGATGCCCAATACCAGGAAGGTGACCTGCCAGTAGTCGGCCACACCAGCATCCTGGAAGGCCTGGGCGGTCTTGAGTGCAACCACCCCGCCCAGTTTGTAGCCGGTCCACCAACCGACCACCGCGGTCGCCGCACCGGCCGCCATGGCCCGGCCCTCGGCCTCGCCGATCTGCTCGATCCGCAGCGCATCGATGGTTATGTCCTGGGTGGCCGAGGCGATGGCGATCACCAAACCAATGGCGATCACACCGGCGAGGTTGGCCACCGGATCAATCAAGCTCCACAGGGCCAGGCACAGCAGGATCAACANCTGCAGGGTGATAATCCAGGATCGGCGATGACCCAGCCGCGGCGTCAGCCACGGCACCCGGATACGATCAATTAGCGGGGCCCAGAGAAAATTGATTGCGTACACACCGAAGATGAGGCCAGCCCAGCCGATGGTGCTGCGGCTCAGGCCATCCTCCTTCAGCCACAGACTGAGACTGCTGCCGATCAGGACCCAGGGAAAGCCGCTGATGATCCCGAGCAGCAGAATGCGAACCATGCGTCGTTCGAGGTAAACCGAAAAGGTCTGCGCTAATGTCTGGCTGCTGCCCTGCTTTGCGCTGTCGGTCATCATCCCCTCCTGCCCGTCAGGGCGGGATACATTATCCNGGCCACCTGGCCAGATGTTCCCGCACGCTCAGCCCTTGAGCCAGCGGTCACTAACCCGGTAGTCAATAATAAGCGGAGCATGGTCGGAAAAACGCTCGGCTTTGTAGATGGATGTTTCGCGGGCCCGCGCGGTAATGGTCGGAGTAGCCACCTGGTAGTCGATGCGCCAGCCCACGTTCTTGGCCCAGGCCTGGCCCCGGTTGGACCACCATGTGTACTGATCCTCCCCGGGCTCCAGGCGGCGGAACACGTCGACCAGCCCACCATCATTGAACAGCCAGTCCATCCAGGCCCGCTCATCCGGTAGAAATCCCGAGTTCTTCTGGTTGCCGCGCCAGTTTTTTAGGTCGATCTTGCGGTGTGCGATGTTGATGTCGCCACAGATGATGTACTCGCGGCCATTGCTNACAAGATCCCGGATCAGNGGNTTCATGCGCGCCATAATGTCGTACTTGAAGTTCAAGCGCTCGTCACTGCTGGTGCCGGAGGGCATATANAGCGACACGACACTGAGGCGGCCGTAGTCCACCTGCACCCAGCGCCCCTCACTGTCAAAATCCTTCCAGCCCAGACCTTGCTGTACCCGGTCCGGTTGGCGTCGGCAATAAATCGCNACACCACTNTANCCCTTGCGCTCGGCATCGACGTAGNCCGTGGCATAACCTTCTGGGTAGAACTGCGGNTCCTTGCGCTTTTCCGGCTGGGCGCGGGTTTCCTGCAGGCAGACAAAATCAGCGTCCTGTGNNCCCAGCCATTCGAAAAAACCCTTGCGCGCNGCCGCTCGTATACCATTGACGTTAAGGGTTATGATTCTCACCCGTGANCTCCTCCCAGGACATCCTGTAACCCGCTGTGATGCAAGACCCCGAACACGCGTTCCTTGAGTTCGCTATCAACAGTGGCGTATTNCGCTTCGGAGAGTTTACCCTCAAATCCGGNAGGGTCAGNCCGTACTTCTTCAATGTGGGGCTGNTCAATACCGGCCAGACACTTTCGCGCCTTGCCCGCTTCTACGCGAGTGCCCTGAACAATGCCGAGCCAGAGCCCTTTATGCTGTTCGGTCCGGCCTACAAGGGCATCCCGCTGGCCGCCGCCACAGCCACTGCACTTGCCGAACATCATGGCCGCAACACGGGCTTTGCCTTTAACCGCAAGGAGCCCAAAGACCATGGCGAGGGTGGGCAACTNGTCGGTGCAGAACTTACCGGCAGCGTAGTCATCATCGATGATGTCATCACCGCGGGCACTTCAGTGCGCGAGTCAGTCGAGATCATCTGTAATGCGGGTGCTACACCGGTTGCAGTAATGATAGCGCTCGACCGCGAGGAGAAAATGACTGAAGATGGTCACTCGGCCATCACGGTAGTGCGCGAGCAATGGAATTTGCGGGTACATGCGCTGGCCCGCCTCAGCANCTTGCTCGAATACCTCGCAACCAGCCCGGACCTCAGCCACCACCTGCCCGCACTCGAGAACTACCAGCGTCGCTACAGTTGAGGGCTGAAATAAAGAGCAAAAGCCGGTGCGGCGAATCTTCTCTGTGCGAAAAACAAACTGGNACGGCAACTTTAGTGATTTGTCTTGGCTTCAAGCTTGATGGCCACGGCCCTGGTGCCGAAAACCAGCTACTCCGAGGATGATATTTTTTTCGCCATCAGCGCATGCCGGTCCGCGGCCGGCAACGTGCCGACGCGCTCGGCCGCCTGGTAGAAGNNNTTCAAGTCTCTNCCAGTCTGTTCGAATAACTGCGCGAAGGCCGGTACCCACTTGAAGTAAGCGCCGATCGTTGCCAGTTGCGCATTGTTGAGCGGCTGATCGAACCAGGCATCCCAACCGCCGGCAAGGTCCTGGCGCACCAGCTCCTGATAAGCGACCTGCAACTCTTCCAATAAGACAGCCTTGTGCGCACGCATCTGCTCTATGGGCATCTTTTTGCCATAGAGTGCATCCAGGCGGCGGCGAAAATCGAGTACCAGGCCGATCACCGCGTCAAGACGCCCCCGCGCCTCAAGGTAAGCGGGAATATCGGCTTCACGGCCGCTCGCCAACAACCAGCGGCGCGTACCCTCACGCTCGACAAAGGTCGCGAAAGATTCATTAAAGGTAGTGTCGTCCTCAATGTACAGGTGCTCGTGAGCCAGTTCGTGGAAGATCAGCCCGGCAAGATCCGTATCCGCAAACGCCAGCACAGAGCTCAGGACCGGGTCGGCAAACCATCCCAGTGTCGAGTACGCAGCCACCGGCCCGACGTAGGTCTCAAAACCCTTTGCCCGCAGCTTCTCGGCAAAGACCAGAGCATTCTTGCGGGCAAAGTAACCACGGTAGCCAAGGCACCCAATCACGGGAAAGCAGAATACCTTTGGCTCTATCGAGAACTCAGGCGCCGCAAATACGTTCCATAGGACGAAATCGCGGTCGATCTTCGTATAGCGCCGGTAACTGTGATCGGCCGGCAACAACAGAGATTCGCCGGCAAAACGCCGGATGTTATCCACCAGCGCGAGCCGCTCGCGGGTAAGCGCCGGAACATCGGGGTCGTCCATCATCACGGCCAGTGGTCGACTGTGCCATAGCAGCGACGACTGACCCAGCGCCGCTTGCCCGTAGTAGCGCACGCTCTCGCAGCCCGCCAGCATCAACATGGCCAACAGCACTGCCCCGCCTAACAACCAGCGCCATCTCACCTGCGATACCGGCCAGATTTGCAAACACCTCTCGAGCACCGGTGTCATGGTATTGAGTTTAATAAACCTATCAGACCAGTACGCTTTCCCACGCTCGACTCAGGGCAGCACAACTGGAGGGGAGGCGCGCCGGGTCACTGATTCAAGGACCGGAGATTGAACAATAGCGTTCAGATTGCCAGGCCGGCGCGACGGCCCTCGTAAATAACGAAGGGGGCCTGACGTGGCCCTGCACTGTCACCGATATTGAGAATTTGCAGGTCGGAGCCTGTCAGTTCCCGGGCAAGGGTATCCTCAGCTCGGTTTGTGGTTGCGAAAACCAATGAGTCCGCCCCGATCAACTGCGTACTGCCATCAAGGAAGGACAGCACTTCTGCGCCTTCACGAGTCCAGCATGTGACCGCGGATTCGAGTACGAAACGCACGCCGAGTTTCCTGAGCCGTTGGCGCAGCGGATAATCCGCTGCGGTACGCTGCAGCTCCTTTCCAACCAGGGGGTCAGGGGTGACCAGCGTCACCTGGTGACCGTCCTCGGCGAGTTTCCAGGCAGTGCCGCAACCTTTCCAGTTGCCTCCCTCATCGACTATCAGCACGCGTTTTCCAGGCCGGCCACGACGCGCCATCACGTCCTCCGCAGAAAAGAAACCGCCGAGTTCTATGCCTGGCAGCCTCTCGACGTGGGGCAATGCTTTCTGGAAGCCAGTATCAGGGGGGCTGGAGCCGGTGGCCAACACGGTGACCTCAGCAGCGTGGGTCCGGATCTCATCTGCCGCCATGAACGTATTGCACCGCACCTCGACCCCGACCGCATCCAGTTGCCGTGCATACCAATCGAGCAGGTCGAGAATCTGCGCCCGGCGAGGCTGCAGGCCGGCCAGGCGAAACTGTCCGCCCAGATGCTCTGAAGCCTCCGTCAGGGTCACCTGG
This sequence comes from Acidiferrobacteraceae bacterium, assembly GCA_002729195.1. Lineage (GTDB taxonomy): Bacteria > Pseudomonadota > Gammaproteobacteria > Arenicellales > UBA868 > UBA12578. The sequence goes on along the minus strand of PBTT01000025.1, from coordinate 3,215 downwards.
TGTCCCCGTTCCGCCGCAACCCGCGCCGCTTCCAGCCCGGCCGGTCCGCCGCCGACTACCAGCACCTGTTTCGGCGAATCGGTGTTAACAAAACGATCGCCACCCCATTCAGATTCCCGGCCGGCTGAAGGATTGACCAAGCAAGATATCCAGTAGTCACGGTAGCGGCGGCCCCAACACATCTGGTTGCAGGAGAGGCAGGGGCGGATATCGCCGGCGCGGCCCTGGCTAGCCTTGTTTGCCAGGTGCGGATCGGCAATTTGTCCGCGGACTATCGACACCAGGTCGGTCTGTTTCGCCGCCAACACCGCCTCGGCGTTTTCCGGGGTACGCACATGGCTTTCCATGATCACCAGGGCATGGCTGACCGTACCCTTAAGAATCTCGGCAAGTTCTCCGCCGAGTCGTTCCGGATAGAGAAAAGTCGGCATCAACTTGTAGAAATCGAAATAGCTGCCGGTACCGCAACTGACGTAGTCGATAAGCTGGTCACGGTCATGCAGGGCGATGATTTCGGCCAGGGCTTCACGTTGCAGGGCAACTTCGACATCCGGTTCGTCGCTGACCGAAACCCCAACGATGAAATCCTCTCCGCAGAGACGGCGTATACGCGTGATGATCTCTCGCGAAAAGCGCATGCGGTTTTCCAGCGAGCCTCCCCAGCGGTCGTCACGACGATTGGACCATGGCGTCCAGAACTGGTCGACAATTCCGTGGTAAGCAGCCCAGACTTCGACCCCGTCGAAACCAGCTTCGTAGCAGCGGCGCGCTGCCTGCACGAAACCCTCGATGGTTTCCTCGATTTGTACCTCGCTCATCGCATGACTACCGTCGGAATCGTGGTAGCTCGGCAACCCAGAGGGCGACCAATTGGCATGGTAGGAATTGTCCGAGTCACCGTGCTGGCCAACGTGGTAAAGCTGCTGCAGTACCAGCGCGCCCTCAGCATGGACGGCATCGGTGATCTTCCGGAAGTGAGGAATGACTTCGTCGCTACTGTGCCGGAAGTTCCCGCGCGTCAATACCGCCGCCGGATGTACCGGCACCGGTTCGATGATCAGCATCGCCGACCCGCCCATGGCCCGTTCCTGGTAGTAGCCCAGGTGCCGGTCGCCGGGTAGCCCCTGCTCCGCCATGTTGGCGGTGTGCGCACCGAAAACGATGCGATTGCGCAGCGTGTGGCCCCGCAGATCGATCGGGGTAAAAAGGCGGGAAAAATGCTGATTAGCGTTCATACCGTAATGCAGAGTCGCAGGGCATCATAGACAGCAGCATGGATGTTGCGGGAAGAGACTGCATCGCCAATACGGAAAAGCGCGAATGCACCCTGCGGGTTGCTGCAGATTTCCTGGCGGCGGCCCTGCAGCAATGCTGGATAGTCCATTTCCCCAAGGTTGCGGCTTGTCGGCTTGAGCTCAAAGTAGAGGTCATCCAGGGGTAACGTACCGTGTTCCACAAATACCTGGTCAACGGTCCGTTCTTCGATCCGGTCCGAGTAGTCGGAACCAACCAGGCCGATCAGTCGGTTGCCGGCGCGCCGCACCGACCGCAGCCGCTTGTTGATGCTGATGCGCACTGCAGCCCGGTCGAAAACTTCCGCGTAGGCCACGTGATTGAGCCCACCGATGTCTGCCGCGAAGAAGCGTTCCGGGGTAACGATTTCAAGCTCACACCCCGAATCAGCGATCCATTCCGCGGCGGCAAGCCCCGGATGGGCCGCGTTGTCGTCGTAGAGCAGCGCTGTCCCCAGGGGCTTGACGCTGCCGTCGAGCACGTCCCAACCGCTGTGAACCAGTTCGGCCCCCTCTACGTTACCGGTATTCGGCAATCCGCCGGTGGCAATAATGACGAGGTCTGGATTCTCTGCCAGCACATCGGTTTTTCCAGCCAGGCGGCTACAGATGATGTTGACTCCCCCCTTTTCACACATGGCGACGCGCCAGTCGATGATTCCTAACAGTTCCCGGCGCCGAGGCACCCGCGCTGCCAGACGGACCTGACCGCCGGGCTGTTCCGCCGCCTCGAAAACAGTCACCTGGTGGCCGCGCTCTGCCAGCACCCGGGCGGCCTCCAGCCCGGCAGGTCCGGCGCCGACGACCACGGCTTTCAGCCCCGGGTCAGGGCTTTTCTCAATCTGGTGCGACATGGTCTCTTCCCGCCCGGTCGCCGGATTGTGAACACAGAGTGTTTCATGGCCCTCGTAGATCCGGTCGAGGCAGTAGGTAGCACCTACGCAGGGGCGGATTTCGTCTTCACGGTTCTCGCGAATTTTGTTGACGATGTGCGGGTCGGCAATATGGGCGCGCGTCATGCCCACCATGTCGAGCTTACCTTCGGCAACCGCATGACGCGCCGTGGCAACATCCTGGATTCGTGCAGCATGGAGGATCGGAATGCTCAACTCGCTACGCACCTGGCCGCAGAAATCGAGGTGGGGTGAAGAGGCCATGCCCTGGATTGGAATTACCCGGGAAAGCGCAGCGTCGGATTCGATGTGGCCACGGATCAGGTTGAGAAAATCGACCTTGCCACTCTGGACCAGGCGGCGTGCGATTTCGACGCCCTCCTCCCTGGACAACCCCAGTTTCCAGTCCTCATCAGCCACCATACGCAAACCAACAATGAATTCCTCCCCGACCCGTTCCCGGATAGCCTCCAATACCCGCCAGGTGAAGCGCAACCGATCATCCAGAGAACCGCCCCAGGCATCCTTGCGGTGGTTGGTCGCCGGAGACCAGAAGCCGTCGAGCAGGTGGCCGTAAGCCTCGATCTCGATACCGTCAAGTCCGCCCGCCTGCATCCTTTCCGCCGCGGTGCCGTAATCACCGATGATGCGCTCCAAGTCCCAGTCCTCGGCCTCCTTGGGAAACGCCCGGTGGGCGGGCTCGCGTACCGGCGACGGGGCCAGCACCGGTAACCAGTCGCCCTTGTTCCAGTTGGTTCGGCGCCCGAGGTGGGTGATCTGCATCATCACCGCTGCACCATGTGCATGACAGGCGTCCACCAGCTCCTTGAGCCAGGGCACGATTTCGTCGCGGTAAGCGTGAAGGTTGCCAAAGGCTTGCGGACTATCTGGCGAAACGACTGCAGAACCGGCCGTCATCGTGAGCGCCAGTCCCCCTTTGGCTTTTTCCGCGTGATAGAGCCGGTAACGGGCTTTGGGCAGGCCCCCCTCGGAATACGCCGGCTCGTGGGCGGTCGACATGATCCGATTA
>PBTT01000024.1 GCA_002729195.1 Acidiferrobacteraceae bacterium | reverse complement strand
CCGGGGTTGCGCTGGTGCTGATGGGCAATGTCGCAGTGCTTGGAACCCGCGAACATCTGCGAGCGGCATTCGCGCACTTTCGCAAAACAACCTAAGCCACTACCCAGAATTACGCCGCGGTCTTTATCTCCGCCACTCGCCTGGAGCGTAGTGTGCACTGGGAGCCATTTACCCGAACCTCGCCGTCGGTTATTACCAGAGCAACTCCGGGAAACTCACCGGATGCAATAGCCTGCACGGCTGACTGCTCTGGTGAACCTAGTGCTGCGTCAATCACAACCAAATCTGCGGGCGCTCCCACACAAATCTCGTGGCCTTCCAGGTTGAACGCGCGGGCAGCGTTGCCAGACGCTACCGCCCAAGCGAGAGCCGGCGCTACACCGGCCATCGAGGAGATATCTCCAATAGTCTTGAGTATTCCAAGTGAAGTAACGCCATACCCAGTTGGCGTATCAGTTCCGATAAGAAGGCGATCCAAACTGTCGCGCTCCAGTAACCGCTCTACAACACGCAGCATCGATCGCGTTCCTCCGGCCTGCACAATTTCGACAAACGGAGGGCCGTCGGCATGATCACAAACCAGGTCGACGTCTTCATCGGAAAGAGAGACGAAAGAATTCGCGTGGGAGGCTATGCTTGGACGCACTGTAAGAACATCATCTGCTGAGAAATATGGGTGGCGTTCACCCCCTGGCCCCCGATCTGAGGTCGCACCGCAATGCATGTGCACCACCATTCCAAGATCACGAGCATATTTGGCTAACTCACCGGCACGGGTCGGGTCCTTCAACGAGCCGATGCCCACCTCACCAATGATCCGCATTCCGGCTACAAAAGCCTGATCTATATGCCTGGTTTCCGTATCTTCTTCTAGAAGTAGGCCGCCGCCGTGAACCTTTATGCCAAGGGGCCCGTAGTTCTTGTAGGACATGTAGGCTGCTAGAGCAATCGCTAAGGCGGAATCGGCGCCAGCTCGCCCCGGCACATGAACCTCGCCGGCAGAGACTGCGTGAGTGACAGCACCATGCACCATGCGTTCCAGGTAGCCAACTGATGCTTGCTTCGGCGCAAAATCGCCGATAGTGGGATGTACATGAGTATCCACAAGGCCGGGGGCAACCACCATATCTTTGCAGTCAATACTAAGACAAGGACTTTGCAAAGGCTCTTCCCCAATTGATGCAATCCGACCATTGTTGATCACCAACGACTCAGCATCGAGTGTTGGCGAGTCGAGCCTGCCTGTGAGGATCTCTCCAATGTTGTACAAGAATGTTTCCATGTTTGATTCCTGGTGATACTGAAAGTATTAATACAGTACCTACTTTCTACTAAATAATTTATTTCAGGCTCATATATTCGGCATGATCTCTTCGGCAAAAAGGTTGATCTGCTTTGGTTCATCAGTGACCGGGTTAATAATAAGATGTTGTACGCCAGACGCTTTGATCTGCCGTATTCGCTCAATCATCTCGTCAATGGTGCCGAAAAGATAGGCATATTGGAGAGCCTCATCGGAACGCTTCTTGTCCATCACCGTTCGATAGGCGCGCAATTGTTCGCTAATGATGGATTCACGATCATTTGACGGTACGATATGCAGCCACTGTGCATGTGACATGGTGAAATTACTCATATCACGTCGTGACTCAAGGTAGCCAGTGACGGCTGCGATGTCGCCGGCGATAATCTCGGGGCTGGTGCCGCTGGAGCGGCATATCCAACCATCGTGGCGGGCAATTCGCTCAAGCACCGCCGGTACCATCATCGGCACATCCGGGTTGTCAACAATGTGCACCTGCGATCCGCCACCAATCCAGATAGGGATTGGCTGTTCAGGCCTGGGGTAGATGCTAACCCCATCGACACGGTAGAAGTTACCTTCATAGTGAACGTCATCTTCGGATAACAAATGGCGAATCAGTTCCAGTGCCTCGTCTGTACGCCGGCCGCGCTCGCGTTTTGAGACACCCACTGATTGGAATTCCTTCTCATCGTGGCCCGTACCAATTCCGAGAATCACGCGGCCACCACCAGCGAGGTGATCGAGGCTCGCAATCTGCTTGGCAGTGATGACCGGGTGTCGCAGGGGCGCACAGAGAATGGCCTGTCCCAGGTGAATCTGTTCTGTCACGCCGGCGGCTACAGCCAGGGTAATAAGGGGATCTTGCCAGGCAACAGAGTAGACGTTCGGTGCGACCAACAGGTGATCGATCACCCATAGGGCGCTGAAGCCCCTCTCTTCGACCGCGGCAAAGTATCGAACCAGTGCACGCGATTCCGCGGCGGTAGTCGTTTTACGAGCGTACGAGGGAACGCGCCAACCAAAGTCCATACACCGACTCCTTATCTCATCGAGTTCGCAAGTAGCAAGATTAATAGCATCCTGCCCAATAAAGTAGTCTGCCCAATTGACTATCGCTCATACTGAGGGTCGACTCGCAGCCACGCTTATGTCCGAAGGCGCTTTGCCGTAGAGCCGGCCAATCACAACTCGGTAGACAAGCCCGTGCATCTTGTCGAGGCTGAGCCCAAGGGTAGTTAAGAGCACGAATGCAACAAACATCAACTCGGTATCGAGGGTTCCCTGGGAGACGATGATAAGAGCTCCCAATCCCTGGTTGGCGCCAACATACTCAGCCACCACAGCACCCACAAGACTCAGCATCAAAGCGACCCGGAATCCGCTGAAGATGGCAGGAATAGCGTGCGGGACACGGAGCTTCAATAGCGTGGTCCAGCGTGAGGCACGGAGAGCTCGAAACAATTCGAGCATCTCCCCAGGTGTTGTCGTAAAACCTAGGTACGTATTTTCAAGCAAAGGAAAGAAAGCAATCAGAGCGGCAATGATTACTTTCGGCGCCATTCCGAAACCAAACCAGATGACAAGCATGGGTGCGAGCGCGAACTTGGGTAGGGCTTGACTGACGATCACATAGGGCATTATGACTCGTCTCGCGATACTGAACTCCGCTGCAAGGATGCCAAACCCGATACCCAAAACACTGCCCAAAACGAACCCATACAGAATCTCCTGAGTTGTGATTGCCAAGTGTGGCCACATCTGCCCACTTGAAACGTAAGCAATCAGACGCGTCATTACAGAACTAGGACTTGGCAGGATGATCGGTGAAGTACGGCTTGACACGATGTGCCAAATCAGGAGCAACGACACCGCGGTGGCAACAACGATGATACGGCCAAGCCAGGTCGTTAATAGTAGCGACGGCGACGAGCGCGCCCGTTTTATCAAAGTGCCATGCATATTTATTTCCTCAGAAGTAATAACTCTAGTTCAACGCTTCTCGGATTTTCTGCCGGAGCGTCCAAAACCGTTCATCACTCTCAACGTCTGTAAATGTTCTGGGTCTAGGAATATTTACATCGACAATGTCACGCACCGTTCCGGGTCGTGCAGACATCATGATGACCCTATCCGAAAGAAAGAGTGCTTCACCGATATCGTGGGTAACAAATACGATCGTTGTCATGGCCTCTTTCCAGATTCGAAGTAACTCAACATTCATAATTTCGCGCGTTTGAGCATCTAGCGCTCCAAAGGGTTCGTCCATTAAAAGAATAGCTGGCTCAGCGACGAGCGCCCGAGCAACGGAGACGCGCTGCTGCATTCCCCCAGATAACTCGAGTGGGCGCAGATGCTTGTACTCCCCAAGACCTACCATCTCAAGCACATCGTGGACCTTTTTTCGGTCCGCCGGGACTATCTTTTTCCCGATCTCAAACGGTAACAGTACATTTTCCTCGACAGTTCGCCAGGGGAGCAAAACCGGCGTCTGAAAGACGTAACCAATACGCGGGTCTGGCCGACTGACAACCTGGCCAGCGATTCTTACACTGCCGCCAGAGGGGGGGACGAGTCCGCCAATGCAGCGAAGCAATGTGCTTTTACCGCATCCACTTTGCCCGACAATTGCAACGAGTTCTTGGGGCGCGACATCGAATGTGATTTGGTCTAGGGCAACAATGTCTCCGCCAACGGACGGATAGCTTTTTGTGACGCAATCGACCTCGATGTGGCCACGCGCCGCTGAGTCGGCGCGTGGCCTTTGAGAATTCATTCGAGCATCACGACCAAGGATTCGAATGAAGGGACCATTACTTGAGATTTGTAACGACTGTTTCCGCGTCGATCTCTTTATCGAGAATTCCAAGTGCGAGGCCATCTTTAGCCAGTTGAGAGATCGTGTCGACATCGCACCAACCCATACCATGCTCGGCAACTCCGGGCCCGTTGTTCTGCATCCCGATACGATAGTCAATAACCGCCCTGTTTCTTACTAGATTATCCGCGCCAATGGCATAGCGGGATCCAATCTCGGCAGCTTTATCTGGATTCGCCTCAACAAAGAGTTTGGATCGCTTTAAGGCGGCGATAAATCGCTGTACTAGAACCTTGTTCGCTTCCAGCCACTCGCTCTGGGCGAAGTACATTTCATTGGGGCCGGGAACATACGGGATGTACGGCCAGATCTCGAAGTCATCTATCTGATCTGCGGGGATTCCTCCGGCCTTGAACATGGCCCAGTTAGCACTACCCCAACTTGATGCAGCATCCGCGCGGCCGCTCAGCAGCGCCGAAGCAAAATCACGGCCAACAGACACCATCGTCACATCACTCTCAGAAAGTCCATTAGCCGCCAATAGCACCATTAAGTAGTATCGGCTGGTGGAAGCCTGTGACGTAACCGCGACGGTCTTGCCCTTGAGATCGGCAGGTTTCTTAATACCATGAGCGGTGTTAACCACAAGTGTCATCCAGTTTTGCGTGTAAGGACAATAGAAACCACGCAGATCGATGCCTTTTTGTATTGCAAAAAAGCCGGAGAAAGCATCGGCCATCGCGATATCTGCATTACCAACTACGACATTTCGCACTGCGTCACCCGCGCCTTCTGCTGGAAGTTGCTCGATACGGATACCGGCCTCGGCGAAGTAGCCGTTTTCCTCGCCAACGTAGAGATCAATGAAATCGACGAGTTTAGGGCCCCAATTAATGATACGGATCGTCTCGAGTTCAGCAGCTGAGGCAGGACTCCCCACAAACAATACGACTAGTAGCAAAGCCAGCAAGCGACATCGTGTATTTTGTACCTGTTTCACCATTATGTTCCCTCCTAAGGTCAGTCTGAATATTGGAATCCAGACAGGAAAAAATAACTACACCATTACCTCTTTATTGGCTCCAACATAATGATGATATATTAAGTGTATACATACTTGTCAAGTATCCCAAACTGAGGTTGCTGAGGGGAATCAATTGATTAACCGCGGAGACAACTATTGATCTCGAAAACCATCGAAAACTTAAAAGGTAGCCAAGTGATTGCTCAGGCAATCCACGCTGCAGGCATAGACACGGTTTTCACTGTAGCCGGTGGCCATTTTCTCCCGACCTACCATGAGATTGGCCACCTTGGTGAGCCAAAAATCGTAACTGCTCGCCATGAGCAAGGCGCTGGTTATATGGCCTCCGGCTACGCCTTGGCAACTGGACGACCCGGCGTTGTTTTTTCTGGTGCGCCAGGGCCTGGGGCAACAAATCTGACCACCTCGGTGGCCAATGCACAAGCAGATTCAATACCCCTGCTCGTGCTTAGTGCTCAAGTTGACAAGCGGTACTTACACCGCAATATCTTGCAGTACTGTGACAACGTGACGCTATTCGATCCTTTCTGTAAGCGGTCGATCGAAGCGCCCTCCCTTGAGGAAGTACCGAACCTCATAGTAACCAGTCTGCAGCTTGCTGCCTCAGGTCGCCCGGGGCCAGTCCACATAGCCTTGCCCCAAAACCTCCAAGCTGAATCAGCACCAACACGGCGCCCGCTTTTATTTACAGCACTGACGCCAGGTCCACCGGTGATAAGCGATATTGAGGAATTGCTCAGACATTTGGCTGGATGTCGGCGACCCGCTATCCTGGCTGGGCATGGCGTCATTCGAGCCGCTGCAACCGCTACCCTTCAGGTCGTGGCTGAACGCTTAGGCGCTCCCGTTGCTACCAGCAGGTCAGGGATTGGAAGCATTCCCACTTCGCACTCTCTAAGCGTTGGAATGCTGGGCTTTTATGGTACGGAAACTGCGCAAGAAGCGACTAGTGAGGCTGATTTAGTTCTGGTTCTGGGCTGTGCACTCGGAGAACAAACTACTTTCGGTTGGCGAACGAACCTTTTCTCCAGCACTGCACAGGTGGTCCAGATCGACGTGGATGCCTCGCAACTGAATCGGGTGTATCAATTGAATCAGGGCCTGGTGTCAGATGTCGGTACCGTGCTGCAGGCGTTAGCCGAGCACATTGCGGAACGCGAACCCTGGTTCAACCGTCAGCCTGAAAAACTTTCCCCGCAGAATGATCCAGCGAAGGGCGTTAGTGCAGCGACCGTCATGCAGGCGCTAAATACCCATTTACCGGACGATGCGCTGATTGCTGCCGACATCGGCAACCATCGCTTATGGGCATGCGAACAACTGGAGGTATCCCGGCCCGAAGGCCTTCTTCAGTCTTGTGAGTTTGATGCCATGGGCTTTAGCCTACCAGCGGCAATCGGTGCCGCAGTCGCCCTTCCTGGCACGAAAGTTATAGCGATTGCCGGAGATGGAGGCTTTGTCCATACGATGGGCGAGCTAACGGTCGCCAGGGAGCTTGGACTTCCTATCGTTGGCATTGTCTTTATCGATGGCGCGTTGGGGATTCTCCGCCATCAGGCCGAGGAAATGTACGGAGAGGATCATTTTGTTCGTCTTTCACCAATCGATTTCGAAAAATTTGCCGAGGCCTGTGGGGTCGAGGCTCGCACGGTTGGTAACGACGTCGATGTGGGTGCGGCGGTCGAATGGGCGGTAGACGCCTCAGAACCAAAGTTGCTGGCTATTGCCATTGATCCCAATGAGATTTTCCCTCCTTTGCGAACCAAGATCGAGCAACGGCGTCGCGACCTTATGGGTCAGGCGTCTGCTTAACTTAAGGAGCCGATTATGATTGATCGCTACAGTCCAGATTCGATGGCGCCGCCATTTTCACCCTACAGCCAAGGTGTTGAAGTGCCCGCAGGTGCGCGCACTATTTATGTTGCGGGTCAAGTTGGCGTACAGCCCGATGGTACGGTGCCAGAGGACATGGAAGAACAGACAGCGCAGGCTTTTCGAAATATTCAAAGCGTACTGCTTGAGAAAGGTATGGACTTAGAGGACCTGGTAGAGACTCGCACCTATATGCTGAGTAAAGACGATATTCCAGGATACCGGGCGGGGCGTGCAAAGGTGCTCGGTACTGTAAAAGGTGGAGCACCTCGTCCAGCAGTGGCGCTGATTTTTGTCTCAGCTCTTGCGCAACCCACATGGAAAATCGAGATCACCGCGGTCGCTGCCAAAGACTGACGCTGTAATTCCGCATGCTAAAAAGCAGCATCAACATAAAAGGAGATATCCGCGATTGTTACCAAATCATCAGTTGACCGCGCCACGGTACTGATACGAAATAAGATTCTCGATCTGAGCTTAAGACCGGGACAGCCGGTAAGCTACCAGTACCTGGTAGAGAATTTACAACTCAGTCGGACTCCTATACGGGAAGCGCTAAGCCGCCTGACAACCGAAGGGTTGGTCATTCAGGAAACCAACAAAGGCGTCACCGTTGCACCCCTCGATGTTCGGGAGATCTTTGAACTGATGGATGCATATACAGTTGCACTGCGAATTGCCGGCCATCATTGTAAATTCAGTGATGACTTGTTAGCAGACGTTATTGAGATGCAAGAAAAGCAAATTCAAGCCCTGAAAATTCACGACGTTCTCGAAGGTAGTTACTGGAGTGCGAAAATTAAATCTAGAATCATGGCCACCTCAGATAATCATTATCTATCGATGTTCCACCAGATAATGATGAGTCATGCTCAAAGATTGATATGCCTGGTTTTTTCCGTTGAATCAAAAGATCCGGTTTTTTTCGATAAGCAGGTCAACGAACTACAACAAAGATTGAATAGTGAACTTCTAGAAGCGATCGAAAAACGAGATAACGTAACCCTAACGAGCACTCTTACCGAGCAAGCTCAGGTTTTTCGATCGAGAATGGGTAACTTGTTTATGAGACAGGAACTTTCAGAATTTATCGTAAGTAGTTAGTCCAACAAAACCGTCTCATATGAACGCGCAACGCAAATTAAGGAAAAACACCATGCCAAAAGCATACTGGGTTGGCGCCCACATGACCATTAGGGATTTGGACAAACTCAAAGCCTATGCCAAGTTGGCAGCACAAGCGAGTNCTGAGCATGGTGGGCGCGTTCTTGCTCGAGGTGGGGCAGGCGCGGGGAAAGTAATGAGCCTGGAAGGATTTGATCAAAGCCGGGTCGCAGTGACGGAATTTCCCAGCATGAAGGCCGCGGTAGATTGCTTCCATAGCCAAACTTATCAGACCGCAATGGCTAAACTTGATGATGGAGTCGAACGTGATATTTTTATCGTAGAAGGCCTTGAATAGGTAGCGAAGTATCAGAGGGTTGTTGTCATTCACCCTCATCCCTTCGGGCAAAACAACCTAAGCCATAGACGCGGCGTTAGCCCGGCGGCGGTCCAGCCAGAGCGTTGTCCCTAAAGCCAGAGCAATAGCCGGCAACACTAAGTAGTTAAGTGCCGTCCAGCCAACCAATTGGTGCAGAAAGCCAGAAGCCAACGCTGACATCGCGACCGTGCCAAATACCAACAGATCATTAAGCCCCTGTGCCTTGGCCTTCTCTGCTGGTGTGTAGGTCTCTATCAGCAGCGTAGTACCGCCCACAAAAAGGAAATTCCAGCCAAGGCCGAGTAGTACCANCGCTGACCAGAAATGCATCACCGTCAGGCCGCTCAGGTTGATCGCGACACATGCCGCCAGCATAACGGCACCAATACTCATGATGCGGGTAACACCAAAGCGCTGAATCAGGTGGCCGGTGAAAAAAGACGGGCCGTACATCGCCACTACGTGCCACTGAATAACAAATACGGTATCACCAAAATCATGGCCGTTACCTACCATAGCGAGTGGTGTAGCCGTCATCAGTAGATTCATCACCCCGTAGGCCAACAGTGCACCAACAGCAGCGACCAAAAAGGCCGGCTGAGTGGCAACCTGCCACAGCGGGCGCTGGCTGCCGGAGCGCTCCTCTTTGTCCGGCATCGGTATGCGCAAGTTCGCAATCAATACCAGAGACAATCCGTAGAGTATGAGCAGGCTGGCATAACTGCCGGCAAAGGGAACCCCGAAAAGCACATCACGCGACCAGTTGGCAATATTGGGCCCCAAAAACGCTGCGACCACGCCACCCACCATCACCCAGGAGATGGCCCGGCCCCGGTATTGGGCACTCGCCACCTCTGCCGCGGCAAAGCGGTAATACTGGCCGAAACCGTTGGTGATACCGATCAGAAACGTTCCCAGCGCAAACAACATAAAACTACGCTCAACAATGGCATAGGTCGAGAGCAGCGCGCCAGCAAGCCCAACGAGAAGGCCAAGGGTAAAACCCATGCGCCGGCCAATGCGCTTCATCAGAATGGATGCAGGGAAGGTGATAACCAGCATGCCTGCAAACATACATGCTGTAGGTAACGTGGCCCAGATCTTTTGCTGGGCGAGGGCAAGGCCTACCAGCCCCGAAGTCGCGATGATGAGTGGGCCAGCTGACATCACGAGCGCCTGACAACAACACAGGATCAATAGATTGCGCCGCATGGTGTCCGAAAAAAACATGGGTAATTCCTAAAGTAAACTGGCACAGATGACACAAAAAAGGGGGCGGTTTCCTGCCGGGATGAGCAGATTATCGTTCACTCACACAAACCGACTCCACTTGTTCACCGCGTACTTACATTCCCCGACGATACTTGCCACCCACTTCAAACAACGCCTCGGTGATCTGCCCGAGAGAACAACACCTGGCTGCATCCATCAAAGCCGCGAACACGTTGTCGCCGCNCAGGGCCGCGGATTGCACTGCNATCAGTGCNGGCTCNNCNGCNNCNTNGTGTCGGTGCANAAACGCACCCAGNCGCTCGATCTGGCTNTGCTTTTCGGCCTCGGTGCCGCGAGCCAGTTCAACCTCCGGTGCNTTTNCCGGCGCGGGATTGAGGAAGGTATTGACCCCNATCAGCGGGTAACTGCCGTCATGCTTGCGTTGCTCGTAGTAGAGGGATTCCTCCTGNATCTTGCCNCGCTGATAGCCNGTTTCCATGGCACCGAGCACCCCGCCGCGCTCGCTCAAGCGATCAAATTCAGCCAGTACCGCTTCCTCGACCAGGTCGGTCAACTCCTCGATGATGAAACTGCCCTGGCTGGGGTTCTCGTTGCGTGCCANCCCCCACTCGCGGCTGATAATGAGTTGGATGGCAAGTGCCCGACGCACGGAATCCTCACCGGGAGTGGTAATCGCCTCATCGTGAGCGTTGGTGTGCAAACTGTTGCAATTGTCGTACACGGCNATCAGCGCCTGCAGGGTAGTACGGATGTCATTAAAGCTCATCTCCTGAGCGTGCAAAGACCGCCCGGAGGTCTGGATGTGATATTTCAGTTTCTGGCTACGCTCACTGCCGGCGTAACGATCGCGCATCGCTACCGCCCAGATACGTCGTGCCACCCGACCCATAACACTGTACTCCGGGTCCATACCGTTGGAGAAAAAAAACGACAGNTTGGGGGCAAAATCGTCGATCGCCATGCCTCGAGCAAGATAAGCTTCAACGTAAGTAAAGCCATTAGCCAGCGTCAACGCGAGTTGGGTGATCGGGTTAGCGCCGGCCTCAGCGATGTGGTAGCCAGAGATCGAGACCGAGTAGAAATTGCGCACTCGATGATCGATGAAATATTGCTGGATATCACCCATCATGCGCAGGCTGAAATCAGTAGAGAAAAGACAGGTGTTCTGACCCTGGTCTTCTTTCAGAATATCGGCCTGCACCGTACCGCGGACATTCTCTAGCGTCCAGCAACGGATATCCGCCAACTCCTGCGCGTTTGGGTCGCGCCCTTGCTCTTCACNAAACCGGTCAACCTGCTGGTCGATGGCGGTATTGAGGAAAAAGGCGAGTACCGTGGGTGCTGGCCCGTTGATGGTCATTGACACCGAGGTAGTGGGGTTGCACAGGTCGAAGCCGTCGTACAATACCTTCATGTCGNCCAGGGTGGCGATGGAAACGCCCGAGGTACCGACTTTGCCGTAAATGTCGGGGCGCTCGGCGGGATCTGCCCCGTACAGAGTCACCGAATCAAAGGCCGTAGACAGCCGCTTGGCCTGGGAGTTGGCCGACAGAAACTTGAAGCGCCGGTTGGTGCGAAAAGCATCCCCCTCCCCGGCGAACATTCGNGTCGGCTCTTCGTCCTGGCGCTTAAAGGGGAACACGCCGGCAGTGAAAGGGAAAGACCCAGGCACNTTCTCAAGCAGCAACCAACGCAGCCGGTCACCGGCATCACTGTAGCGCGGCAGGCTGACCCGTGGTATGCGAGTACCAGAGAGCGAGGTATAGGTGAGCGGCTCTTCAATCTCGCGGCCGCGAACGTTATGCGTCAAACTGTCGCCCTGGTAGCGCTCGAGCATCTCTTCATAGCCGTCTACTAGCGCCCGGCACTCGGGGTTCAATTCACGCTCACAATCCTCCGCAAGTGTTCTCAAGATTGCCGANGACTCGCCGGNTTTATCCACTGCCGCGACACTGGCACGGAGTTGCTGACGCTGACGAGCGAGCCGNGCCTGATACTCCGCCTGCTGCCGGTACTGGCGGATNACTTCGGCNACCTCGGCCAGATAGCGCTGGCGGTCCGNGGGCACGACCTGCACCTGGGCCACATTTTGNACCCCGGCCAGNNACTGGTCAGGGCTNGCGGGCAANCCCAGCNCCTGCAACGCANTGCACAAGTCCTGGTACAGCGTCGTAACCCCNGCATCGTTGAAGTGTGATGCCATAGTGCCGTACACCGGCATCTGTTCTGGTACAACGGAGAACGCCTCGCGATTGCGCTGCACCTGCTTTCTCACATCGCGCAGTGCATCCTGCGCCCCTTTACGGTCGAACTTATTGATGGCAACAAAGTCCGCATGATCCAGCATATCGATCTTCTCCAGCTGGCTGGCGGCGCCAAACTCAGGTGTCATCACGTACAGCGAGCAGTCTACGAACGGGACGATGCCGGCATCACCCTGCCCGATACCGGGTGTTTCAATGATAATCAGATCGAAACCTGCACATCTCACAGCGGCGATGATCTCGGGTAACTGTGAGGGCACTTCGCTGCCAGCACTGCGGGTCGCCAGCGAGCGCACGAACACATTGTCACTGTGGATGGCATTCATACGAATGCGGTCACCAAGCAAAGCACCGCCGGTCTTGCGCCGGGTCGGATCCACTGCGATTACCGCAACCCGCAAGCCATCAGCGTGGTCCAGCCGCCAGCGCAGGATCAACTCGTCGGTCAGCGAAGATTTACCGGAACCACCAGTCCCAGTGATGCCAAGCACCGGCGCCCGCGGGCCCTTGAACGGAGCACCTGAGCGCAGTTGTTCGACCAGAGACTTGCTTGCCGTACCGTTCTCCAGGGCAGTAATTAGCCGAGCGAGCAAGCCCAGGTCACTGCCACCAAGCATATCGAGGCTCTCTAGGGTTTCGCCGGCAGGGTAGAAATTCGCCTGTTCGAGCATCTCGTCGATCATGCCTTGCAGCCCCAGACGCTGGCCGTCCTCGGGTGAGTAAATACGGCCGACTCCGTAATCCTGCAAGGAAGCGATCTCATCGGGCACGATTACCCCGCCACCACCACCGAAAACGCGGATGTCGGGCCGACCGCGGGCGCGCAGCATGTCGATCATGTAGCGGAAGAACTCGATGTGCCCGCCCTGATAAGAACTGACCGCGATGCCTTGAACATCCTCTTCAATAGCGGCATCGACGATCTCGCGCACCGACCGGTTATGTCCGAGATGAATAACCTCGGCACCTGCCCGTTGCAGCAGGCGGCGGATAATGTTGATCGACGCATCATGGCCGTCGAACAGACTGGTTGCGGTGATAAACCGAATGCGGTAGTCCACGCCGGGATTGGGTTGCTGGGGAAATGAGGCGATGGGCTGATTCATGGGTCGAATTACAGCAAAAGGGAACTGTTTGGCATTTTAGTTTCCGTTTACGTAAACGTCAATTGACGCTATACTGCTCGCATGGTGCTGATGACCCAGTCCTCTCCTGCTGGCGAGAACAAAAATGCCCGTTATTCGATCTCCGATCTCGCCCGGGAGTTCGAGGTGACAACACGCACTATTCGCTTCTACGAGGACGAAAACCTGCTGCAACCCGATCGCCAGGGCCGCCAGCGAGTGTACTCAGTCCGGGACCGGGTTCGCCTTAAGTTGATCCTGCGGGGCAAACGGCTGGGCTTTTCCTTGAGCGAGGTCCGCGACATTATTAATATGTACGATTCCAATCCTGGCGAGACGGGTCAGCTACAGTATTTTCTTGAGCAGATTCAAGCGCGTCGTGCGGCACTTGAACAGCGGCGCCACGATATTGACGAAACCCTGGGAGAACTGGACAGTATCGAGAGCCAGTGCCGCCAGAGGCTAGCCGCGCTGGGTTGATCTCCCGTTTTCCGCTAACAGCACACACTGGCCAAGCAATCCAGTAAAACACACTCTGCCGTGTCGACAATCAGACCTTCCAGCACCGGAACACAGGTCCTGCTAGTGCTCGCTTGCCTGGTGGTGGTGATATCCGGCCTCAAGGCGGCCAGTGCCATTGTTGTCCCGCTGCTGATGGCCGTGTTCCTGGCCATTATCGCTACCCCGCCTATGCAATGGCTGCAGCGCCGTGGCCTGCCGGTGTGGGCAGCGCTCGCGCTGATCCTCATGATGCTGGTTGGCGCCATCATTGTCATTGGCTCGCTGATCGGCGCATCCATCGACCAGTTGAGCGCCGCGCTACCCCGCTACGAAGCACAACTGCGGGCGCTGATCGACGATGCAGCCAGATGGGCTACTACACTGGGGTTGGCGCTGCCCCCCGGCGGCATGGTCGACATGATCAACCCGGGGGCCGCGGCCCGCTTTTTCGGCCGCCTAATCAGCGGGTTCGGCAGCCTGCTGGCAAACAGCCTGCTGATTATCTTTACCGTGTTGTTTCTACTGGTCGAGGCCGCTGCTATCCCTGCCAAGTTGCGGGCGATTCTTCCCGATGCCGACAAGTCATTGGACAACCTGTCCGAATTCCTGGCATCGGTAAAAAGTTACCTTGTCATCAAGGCGGCCATGAGTTTCGTCACTGGCCTTACGGTCACTGTCTGGCTGCTGATACTGGGTGTCGACTTTGCCGTGCTCTGGGGCGGGATCGCCTTTTTCATGAACTTCGTCCCTTACCTCGGCTCGATCATCGCCGCCGTGCCGGCCGTCATCCTGTCGCTGCTGGACGCGGGCCCGATGACGGCGCTATTGGTAGCCAGCGGCTACGTGGCAGTCAACCTGGTGGTGGGCAACTGGCTCGAGCCCCGCTTCATGGGCCGGGGCCTGGGCCTGTCCACGCTGGTGGTGTTCATCTCCCTGGTGTTCTGGGGCTGGATCTTCGGCCCGGTGGGTATGTTCCTATCGACTCCGTTGACCATGCTGGTCAAGATCGCGCTCGAAAGTGATCCGCGCAGTCGCTGGCTTGCCGTCCTGCTGAGCGCACAGGCGCCGGCTGACACGCCCGATCCTTCTTGACCCCATGGCCGCTGCGTCTCCCGGGGGCTCTTTCTCCCAGTTCTTTGATAGTTGACCCGGGCCCGGCACAAGCTCTCGAGTGCTTGAAATGAAACTCGACGCCCTGCAATCACCACGCTACCGACGCTTCTGGCTGGGCTCCGTGGCCTCGGTTGGAGCGACGCAACTGTACTTTGTCGGCATGGCCTGGCTGGTGTTCGAATTGAGCGGCTCAGCCCTGAATCTGGGCCTGCTGGGTGTGGCGATAGCTATCCCGACCATCTTCGCCACGCTGGCCGGCGGCTCGTTGGCAGACCGGACCGACCGGCGCCAGATGCTGCTAGTGACCTCGGCGCTGGCCGCAGTGGCGCTGGCAGTGCTGGCATTGCTCGATGCCATGGACCTGGTTACGGTCTGGCAGGTATTGCTGATCGCAGCACTGCTGGGGCTGATATCGGGCTTCGAAATACCAGCCCGCGTCTCTCTCTTCCCGACTCTAGTCCGCCCCGAGCAGATGATGAGTGCAGTGGCGCTGAACTCCATACTGTGGCAAAGCACCCGCATGGTACTGCCGGCGGTCGGCGGGGTATTGATAGCCATTGCCGATACCGCACTGGTCTTTGTGCTGTGTGCGGCGGGGTTTGCCGTCATGATCTTCGTATTGGCTAGCCTGGAGATACAGCATCCGCGNGCCGACAGCGACCGNGCNCGGGGTGGTTTGCGCGAAGCAGCNGGCTTCATCGNNCANCAGCGNNTGTTCCTGCTNCTGATCGGGCTTACNTGGATCACAANGTTNTTCGGCACTTCCTATATTCAGATCTTGCCAGTTTTTTCACAATTGCTGGGCGGTGGCGAACGAGGTTATGGCCTGCTGCTGTCGGCGACCGGGGTGGGCTCAGTCACCGGCACCATTTTGGTCGGACGCTTGCAGCAGTCACGCTACCTGGGCCGGGTGATGCTGGGTGGGGCTGCAGCCGCGGCACTGTCACTGCTGGGCTTTGCCGCTGTGGGCAGTTACGGTACCACNATGCCGGGGGCATTTGCCGCCGCCTGTGCCTGCGCCATGCTGACTGGTTTGTTCGGCTCGACCTTTCTTATCAGTTCCATGACNGNGCTCCAACTGAAGGTGCCCGATGCGCTNCGCGGCCGGGTCATGGGCATCCACAGCATCACCTTCAGCCTGATTGCGCTNGGTGGGCTGGTCATGGGTCCACTGGCCGAGTCCTTTTCTGCGCCGATCGCGGTCACCAGTGGAGCGCTGGTGGTATTTGCCAGCGTGGTCACCGTGTTCTTGGGATACCCAAGCATCCGCCGCCTAGACGGTCGCGAACTGCTGCAGCCCCTGTAAGCGACTGACNATGGCATCGGTTTGACCAGTGACNGCANCAACACCGGGCNTGCTAAGAGCGTNCCCNGCAANAGNTCGACGAATCATCGATGCNANGNNGCTGTGTTAGTATCGCAACGTCCCTGACCGTCCCGCCGGTGTTTTTCTTAGGTGAGCCCAACCGACCGCATGACCTCGTCGGCCCTGACCGCGTTGTCGCCGCTTGATGGCCGTTATGGCCCAACATTAGCCGCCCTGCGCCCACTACTCAGTGAATTCGGCCTGATCCACCATCGGCTGATGATCGAGATTCGCTGGTTACAGGCCTTATCGGCAGCACCTGACATACCCGAGGTGCCAGCATTCTCGTCCGCTGCCAATGATTTCCTGGAACAACTGCTGCAGGATTTCTCGCTGGACAATGCGCAGCGAGTCAAGGACATTGAGACCACCATCAACCACGACGTTAAAGCCGTCGAGTATTTTCTAAAAGAAGCGGTGGCCGAAGTATCGGAACTTAGCCAGGTTGCCGAATTTATCCATTTTGGCTGCACCTCGGAAGATATCAACAACCTGGCCTATGCCCTGATGCTGCACAAAGCGCGGNAGGAGATAGTGCTGCCGGCTATCACCCAGCTCATCACGGCGCTGGCCCGGCTCGCCGAGCGTTTTGCCACCGAACCTATGCTCGCGCGCACCCACGGCCAACCAGCAAGCCCGACCACTATGGGCAAGGAGTTAGCCAATGTGGCTGCTCGCCTGGACGACGCCCGTGCGCAAGTAGCCGCCGTGNCGATCCTGGCCAAGTTCAACGGCGCGGTCGGCAACTTCAATGCCCACCTCGCCGCCTACCCGGAAGCGAACTGGCCGCAGATCTCGCAGGCATTCATAGAAGGCCTGGGGCTCACCTGGCAGCCGATGAGCACCCAGATAGAGCCCCATGATGGAATCGCGGCTCTGTGTCATGCGCTGATGCGGGCCAACACCATATTGATCGACCTGGACCGCGACGTCTGGGGCTACGTATCACTTGGTTATTTTCGGCAACAAACGGTTGCTGGGGAAGTCGGCTCCAGCACCATGCCGCACAAGGTCAACCCCATTGATTTCGAGAATGCTGAGGGCAACGCCGGCGTTGCCAACGCTCTGCTGGGGCACTTGGCTGAGAAACTGCCAATCAGCCGCTGGCAGCGCGACCTGTCGGACTCGACGGTGCTGCGGAATCTCGGGCCCGCCCTGGGACACAGCGTGCTGGCGTTCGATGCCACCGAAAAAGGACTGGGAAAGCTGGAGATCGACCGCGACCGGCTGGAGGCCGATCTCGAACAGTCCTGGGAGGTACTGGCCGAGGCTATCCAGACGGTGATGCGNCGTTATCGGGTAGCAGAGCCCTACGAAAAATTGAAGGCCTTGACCCGGGGCCAGAGCGGTATCGATGCCGCTACTTTGCGCCAGTTCATTGCCCAGTTNCCGATCCCAGATGATGCTCGCGAGCGGTTGGCGCAACTTACACCCGCAACCTATACCGGTAACGCCCGAGAGGCCACCGCCGCCTTTCTGGATCGCTTGTCCGGGGGCCGCTGAAGCGGATTCCGGGGCNCCGGTTGAGCGGGATACGCCTGTCCAAGTTGATGGCCGAGCGCGGCCTGTGCTCACGCCGTGAAGCCGACCGCCTGATCGAGCAGGGCCTGGTACTGGTCAACGGCGAATCCATCGATCAACTCGGTGTCCGCGTTGATCCGGCATCAAGCATATGCCTCGCGCCCGCCGCTGTTCTGCAGCGCCAGGCGCTGGTAACCGTGCTCCTCAACAAGCCCCCCGGTATTGTCTCCAACCTGCCAGAGCAAGGCTATGCCGAGGCAACCTCACTGATCCAGCAAAGAACTTACGCCGGCAACAAAAATCAGGCAGCAACACCAGCACCNGCAGCGNGTTCGTTGCATGTTGCTGGCCGGCTGGATATCGANTCCAGCGGNCTGCTGGTNTTGACCCANGATGGCAGCATCGCCCGGGAACTGATCAGCCCGNACAGCGTGATAGAAAAAGAATACCGGGTGCGGGTCGCTGGCNATATAACGCCCAAGCGTATTCAGCAATTGCGCCACGGCCTTGAGTTGGATGGGCGCTTNCTGTGCCCTGCTACAGTNAACCAAAGTGGNCCCGAACGACTGGTGTTCGTGNTGACCGAGGGGCGCAAGCGCCAGATTCGGCGCATGTGTGAACTGGTTGAACTTAAAGTGCTNACCTTGGTNCGAACGAGGATTGGTAAAGTGCATCTTGGCCGGCTTGCCCGTGGCCAGTGGCGCTACCTGGGCCCGGGCGAAACATTCTGATGGCCGACCTCTACCCCCTGCTGCGCCGGCTGGCGTTTCTGCTCGACCCTGAGGTCAGTCACGGCCTCGCCCTGGGTGCGCTTGGCCTGCTGGAGCGCGCGCATCCACTAGAGAAATGCCTCACCGAGCGCATGCGCGGCACCCTGCCGGCACGGCCGGTGAAGGCAATGGGTATTCATTTCCCCAACCCGGTCGGCCTTGCAGCAGGCCTGGACAAGGATGCACGGGCGGTTGCTGGTCTCGCCGGGCTGGGCTTTGGCTTCCTGGAACTTGGCACCGTCACCCCGCTGCCCCAGGCAGGCAATCCACGGCCGCGCCTTTTTCGACTGACCGGTGCCCAGGCTCTGGTCAACCGCATGGGCTTTAACAGCGTCGGGCTCAACCAATTTCTTGCTAACCTGGCCCGGCACAATCAGCAGGTAAGAGTTGGCATCAACATCGGCAAGAACGCACAGACTCCGTTGGAACAAGCAGCCCACGACTACCTCACTTGCTTGCGCGCGGTCTACACGGCGGCCGACTACGTTGCTGTCAACATCTCCTCACCCAACACCCCGGGGCTGCGCGACCTGCAGGAGCGCGAAGGCCTTAACCAATTGCTGGGCCAGCTAAAAGATGGTCAGGCACGACTTGCTGATCTGCATGACCGCTACACTCCGATTGCAGTCAAGATCGCTCCCGATCTCGAACCGGATGCCATTGGCCGTATCGCTGAAGCTCTTGCCAGCCACGGCATCGACGGCGTTATCGCTACCAACACCACCCTCACGCGGCCCGGTAACGCCGCCAGTTACCCTGGATCGGAACAAAGCGGGGGCTTAAGTGGCGCGCCGCTCGCGGCACAATCC
>PBTT01000023.1 GCA_002729195.1 Acidiferrobacteraceae bacterium | reverse complement strand
AAACATCGGCAACACGCTCAGCACATGGGCAGCGGCTGTCAGTCCATGCATGTGAATGCTGTTCAGCGCGTTGAACAACAGCGCATTCTGGGTCAGCACTACACCCTTGGGGCGTCCGGTGGTGCCCGAGGTGTAAACGAGCAGCACTGGCATATTGAGGTCAACTGCTGGGTCCCGGGTTATGACTGACGGGTGCGGTGCGGCCTGGCCCGGTTCGAGTTCGGCACTTGCGGCCAGCGCGCAGCGTGGATAGCGCTGTACCAGAGCCATTGCCTGGTCCTGGTGCGCTGCATCGGCGAACAGCACCCCAGCGCCAGCATGGCTCAGAACCCCGGCCAGTTCGGGAAGCTCAAACCGCCAGTTGAGCGGTACCAGCATCGCACCGAGGCGAGCACAGGCAAACAGCAGTACCAGGCACGCTGGCGAATTGAAACCAAGGTAAGCAACCCGGTCACCGCGCCGGAGTTGATGCGTTTCCCGCAGGAACGCGGTAGCGCTATAAACCCGGTGGTAAAGGTCCCGGTAACTGATCACTGCGTCCTCGAAAAGGAGCGCAGTCTTCCCGGGAGAAGACGCGGCATGGCCCTCAATCCACTGGCAAAGATCGGTAGTCATATGCGGTTACTCTTACTGCGCACCTAGCACCCAAAAAGATAATGGGTATATTCTATATGCCGGGCGGGCAATGCCCGCCCGGCCAAGCACAACCCACAACACCCGGCACGACATGAATACGAGCGACCCGAAACCAACCCCGGCAGAAGACAAATGGTCTGCACTGCAGATCGCCACGCATTGTGGTGAGTACATCAGCGCGCGGGATCGAACTATCGCTCTGCTCGGTATGGCGCTGGAGGAAATTCGGCCGGGTTACGCGCGCCTGGGTATGACGGTGCGTGAAGACATGCTGAACAGCCACGACACTTGCCACGGCGGTATGATCTTCACTCTGGCTGACTGTGCGTTTGCCTTTTGCTGCAATGCCGACAATCGTGAGGCGGTGGCGGCTGCGGCCAGCATCGATTTCCTGCGGCCAGCCCACAGAGGCGACCGGTTGACTGCGTTTGCCGAGGAACGCGCCCAGTCTGGCCGCATCGGCATATGTGAAGTTGGCGTTTACAACCAGCACGGCGACCTGTTGGCCCAGTTCCGCGGCCGCTCCCACCAGACTGCCAACAAGGTAGTGCCAGACCTGCCGGAAGTAGAGGCGGAAGTCGCAACAATATCAGCACAAAGTATTCAAGCGAAGGAGAAAGACGGATGAACCCCACCCCCGCCACAAGCAGCGGCCTGGAAGCGATCGAAACGGCAAGCCGGGACGAGTTGACCGCACTGCAACTGGAGCGGCTATGCAATACCCTGCACCTCGCCTATGAGCATGTCGCCCTTTACCGGAACAAATTCGAGCAGGCAGGAATACACCCGGACGACATTAAATCGCTCGAGGACCTGGCCAGGCTGCCGGTAACCACCAAGGAGGATCTGCGAGATCAGTATCCCTTCGGCATGTTTGCCGTGCCGATGGAGCAGGTAGTCCGGGTGCACGCCTCCAGCGGCACCACTGGCAAGCCCACCGTGGTCGGCTACAGCCAGGCGGACGTCGACCTGTGGGCCCTGGTGATGGCCCGGTCGATCTACGCCGCCGGCGGGCGGGCGCAGGATAAGGTTCATGTCAGCTACGGTTACGGCCTGTTCACTGGTGGCCTTGGCGCTCACTATGGCGCCGAGCGGCTGGGCTGTACAGTCATTCCCATGTCGGGTGGCCAGACCGAGAAGCAAGTGCAGTTGATCCGTGACCTTGAGCCGGAGATCATCATGGTGACCCCTTCTTATATCCTCAATATTGCTGATGAATTCGAACACCAGGGGGTGGACCCGGCGACATCGTCACTGCGGGTGGGCCTGCTCGGCGCCGAACCGTGGACCGAGGGCANGCGGGCCGAGATAGAGAGCCGCCTGGGCATTGATGCGCTCGATCTATTTGGCCTGTCTGAGGTGATCGGCCCTGGGGTAGCCCAAGAGTGCCTCGAGACCAAGGATGGCCTGACTCTGTGGGAGGATCATTTCTACCCGGAGATTATTGACCCGACGAGCGGTGCAGTACTGGCGGACGGTGAACCAGGCGAGTTGGTGCTCACCTCGCTGACNAAGGAAGCGATGCCGATCATCCGTTACCGTACCCGCGACCTCACCCGACTGCTGCCGGGTACCGCCCGCACCATGCGGCGGATGGANAAAATCACCGGCCGCAGCGACGATATGCTCATCATNCGGGGAGTCAACGTCTTCCCCTCCCAGATCGAGGCGCTGGTGCTGGAACAGCCGGGATTGTCGCCGCATTACTTCCTGGAGGTGTACCAGGAAGGCCGGCTAGATACCATGGACGTGCTGGTGGAACTGAAGCCGGGGGTCACGAACACAAACAGGGACCAGGAAGCGGCAGCNTTGCAGCAGCGGATCAAGGATCTGGTCGGCGTTAATACCACCGTTCGAGTAGTCGATCAGGGTGCCATCGAGCGTAGTCAGGGCAAGGCCCGGCGCGTCAACGATACCCGCAACAAGAGTTAAATGGTAGGCTGTTCACAATCTTACGTAGTTAATAGTGTGGGCTATTTGTTACAGTACACTTCAACAATGAGTTATATCGTTCACGTCACTGCCGTTGTCAAAGGCGATCTCGAGCGTATCGAGGCGCTGATCAATGATTACCGGTATAACTGCCTGCAGAACCAGCCGGGAATGAAAAGTTTTTTCGTCTGCCGGTCGCTTGATCAACCAAACGTGTTTCTCTATACCCAGGTCTTCAAGGATGCCGATGCGCACAAGGTCCATATTGAAGGTGAAGACCCGAAGACTTTCTTCGCCAAGATGGAAGCTGAAAATTTCCACTTCCAGGGCCGCTGGATGGCAGGCCAGGAGATTGACTCAGTACCCAGCGGTCATTTGTTGAACTGAGTTCAAAGATCAGCGTGCTATGGCCCCGCCCTGCATGGCCGCCGCCGGGGCCACTTGTGCGGCCGCAGCTGCCAGCGCGGCACCGGCACTGAAGGCAGCCAGGTTTAGTTGCAGGAACTTCTTCGGTGCCCGTTCCCGGATTACTGTTTCCAGGGTGTCTGTCGCGACCGTCTCGCTGACTTCGTTCAGTGCGCCCAGCGCGGTGATATTGGTCACTCGCAAACTCCCCAGCGACCGTGCGGTCTGCGCCAGTGGCAGCGCCAGGATGCGGCAATCGCCGCGGGGCCGGACATCTATCTGCTGGTCAATAACAACCAGTGCCTGCGGCGCCAACACTCCGGAGGCGGCGGCAACAGCAACTGGGTCGAGAATAACCACCAGATTCAACGCAGTGACCAGCGGGTAGTCCAGCTCGCCGGTACTCACCACCAGGTCGGCTCTACTGAGTCCACCGCGCGAGGTCGGCTCGTAACTGGTGGATTGTGCGACCCGCTTACCCTCCCGCACCAGCGCTTCAGCCAGTATCCGACCGGCCAGTACCAGGCCCTGGCCACCGCTGCCGCTGAAGCGAATCTCGCGGTATTCTGCCATCAGTTCTTGTTTACCTTAGTTGCTGTCTGTTTGGCCGCGATGTGTTGTCGGTAACTGTCGCCGTACTCAGGGCGCTCGGCCCGGGCAAGTATCCCCGTCTTCCAGTCACCGGGCCGGAATGGNTGNGCCACANCGTTGCCGTAAGACTCCGGACGGATACTTGATTTCTGCTTCAGGATCATCTCTGGCGAGTTGCCTAAATCATTCTTGCGCCCGTAGATCTCGGTGCAATCTGATATCACTTCGACAAATGAGAAGCCGTGGTGTGCCAGTGCGGCCTTGAACAGGTCTTTGAGGCTAGGGGTCTGCAGCGTAATCTCCCGGCCCACCAGGCTGGCGCCAGCAACAGCGGCCAGTTCGCAAGCGTCGAAAACCGGTTCGTGGTTGCCCAATGGAGTGGTGGTGGTATAGCGATCGTTACTGGTGGTTGGTGATACCTGCCCACCAGTCATGCCATAAATCTCATTGTTTAGCATGACGCAGGTGATATCCAAGTTACGCCGGCAGGCATGAATAAGGTGATTGCCGCCGATGGCAAGGCAATCACCATCCCCGGTGATCACCACCACTTTCAGGTCAGGGCGGGCCAACTTNAGGCCGGTGGCAAAAGCCAGCGGCCGGCCGTGGGTTACATGCAGGGTGTTGGTATCGACATAAGCCGCAGTCCGCCCCGAGCAGCCGATACCGGACACCAGAGCCAGGTCATCCATGGAGATTTTCAACTCGTGCACCGCCCAGAGCAACGCGCGCAGGGCGATACCGTGGCCACAACCTGGACACATGAAGTGCGGNAAAAGGTCGGTACGCAAGTAATCGCGTATCTCGAATTCGCTTTGCTCAGCGTCACTCACGGGTAATTAACTCGTTGATGCGGTCTTCGACCTGTTGCGGGGTGATGGGCTCACCATCAATACGGTTGAGCCGGACAACGGGGATACCGGCACAAATTCGTTCGACCTCCAGACACAGTTGGCCGGCATTCATCTCGGGTACCAACACGGTATGCGCGNTGGCGGTTGCAGTGCGCAGCGCTTGATCTGGAAAAGGCCATAGCGTAACCGGCCGGAAAAGTCCCGCCCGCAGGCCCTGAGCACGGGCCTGGCGCACGGCCCGACGGGCCGCGCGCGCNGTGACCCCGTAGGCNACCACCAAGACCTCTGCGTCATCGCAATCGACTGTCTCATAGCAGTCGATGAGATCACGGTGATTATCCAGCTTACCCAGAACGCGCTCCATCATGCGCGCTACCACTGCTGGATCCTGACTGGGAAAACCNTCCTCGGCATGGGTCAAACCGGTGACGTGGGCACGGTAGCCTGCCCCGGGGCGGGGCATTGCCGGGATGTCAC
Organism: Acidiferrobacteraceae bacterium; assembly: GCA_002729195.1. Taxonomy (GTDB): domain Bacteria; phylum Pseudomonadota; class Gammaproteobacteria; order Arenicellales; family UBA868; genus UBA12578. Next base: position 11,542 of record PBTT01000023.1, on the reverse strand, counting down.
CGCCGTTGGCCGCGTAGGGTTTGTACTCCTCCGCCGGACCACTGGCCCATTCCCGATCGACCAGCACCAGTGACTCCGGGGCCGGTATCGCCACGGTCTCCACCAGATGTCCGATGACCTCGTCGATCAGCATGATTACCGGCACCCGTAACTGCTCGGACAAGTTGAAGGCGCGAACAGTCTGGCTGTAGACCTCCGTTACCGAGGCCGGGGCTAGAGCGATAACAACAGTATCCCCGTGCGAACCCCAGCGAGCCTGCATTACATCGCCCTGGGCTGGACGAGTGGGCATACCGGTACTGGGTCCACCGCGCATCACGTTGATCACCACACAGGGGATCTCTGCACCCATGGCATAACCCAGATTCTCCTGTTTTAGCGAGAACCCTGGCCCACTGGTGGCAGTCATCGCCTTGGCGCCACCAATAGAGGCGCCAAGTACTGCTCCCATGGAGGCAATCTCGTCTTCCATCTGGATGAAGACGCCGCCCACCGAAGGCAGTTCGGCTGCCATTTTTTCAGCAACCTCAGAGGAGGGCGTGATCGGGTAACCGGCGTAGAAGCGACAACCGGCCGCTACCGCAGCCAGCGCACAGGCATGATTGCCCTGCAGATTGCGAATCTGGTTTTGTGCGGCCGCAGGCATTCAGGCGCCATGCTCCGCCGAACTGACATGCACCCGGATAGCAAAGTCTGGACACAACCATTCACACATCCGACATCCNGTACAAGCATCCGAATCTGTAATCTCAACTATCTGATCGTCGTTCAGCACCAGGCAACGCTCGGGGCAAACCTTGACACAGATATCACAGCCCTTGCACCAGGCTTCGGTAATTTCAAGNTCAGCGGGCNCCCTAACNGGTTCCAGCGCCACAGGAGCAACCGACTCGGCTGCACTTACAGCGGGAGGGTTTAACGCCCACTCCCGACCCGTGGTAAACGCCCGTCGATTGACCTCGACTGTCTTGGACGGCACAGCAGCCGCAATCAGGTTCTGCCAGTCCTCGGCTGGAAATTCAAGTGCTGTGGACAACGCCCCCAACAGCACGGTGTTCGCCGCTTTTGAGTTACCCAACTCAGCGGCGATTCCGCTGGCATCCAGCGCCAAAGTGCCAGGCAACTGTGAGCGGATCTCGTTCACGGTCAACTGGTCGTACCCAGAGAGGCCGCCAGGTTGACGGTTGCGGCAGGCAAAGGGCGGCACAATCTGCTGGGTGTCAGCAATAAAGGTGCCNGTNTNCGGNTTCAGGTANTTNAGCCAGCGCAGCCCCTCTGCCCATTCCAGCGCTAGAATGACATCTGCTTCNCCGGCCGGGATCGTTGGGGAATGAACCTGCTCNCCGAATCGGACATGGCTGAAAACCACGCCGCCGCGTTTCGCCATCCCGTGCACCTCGCTCTGTTTGACCTGCANCTGATGCTGTTGGCACAGTANCGCGATGACCTTGGATACCATGATGACGCCCTGGCCGCCGACTCCGACCACCAACACATTGGTNGCAACCGCCGGGTCACGCAATGCGNTGTCNTGATGTTCAGCGACCGCGGCTGANTGGAGGGATCGACTCATTGATGAACCTGTGCAANAGCGGGTNGGATGCAATCAGAGGGNCAAACCTGNACACANAGAGTGCAACCCATGCACAGCGCTTCGTCNACCATAACCTTGTAGCGTCCCTCGTATCGTTGNTCACCCCAGGTCAGCGCCGGGCAGCCCAGGTTCATACAGGCCTGACAGGCGGTACAACCCGCCGCCTCGACCTGNAAGGAAGGCCCCTTGATCTTGACCGGGTCCAACACGCAGGGCCGGTTGGAGATCACCACGCTTACCCCGCGGTACTCGACGGCATCGCGACAAGCCTGGTAGAGCGCGCCGACATCGTAAGAGTCGACTGCTTTGACTGATTGCACCCCGAGTGAGCGGATCAATTCCTCGAAATCCACCCGGTGCGTGGACTCCCCGCGCAGGGTAATCCCCGTGCCAGGGTGNTTCTGNCCACCGGTCATGGCGATGGTCTGATTGTCCAGCAGTAATACCGTGATGTCTACCTGATTGTAGACCGCGTCGATCAACGGTGGGATGCCGGAATGCAGGAAGGTGGAATCACCGATGGTTGCCACGATCGGCCTCTTTTCAGTGCCGGCCTTGGCCAGACCTATCGCTACACCAATACTCGAACCCATCGCCACACAGGTATCGATCGCCTTCAGCGGCTCGACCGCTGCCAACGTGTAGCAGCCGATGTCACCGCTGACCCGCGCGTTCAGAGCTCGCATGGCCATGTAGGTCGTGATGTGCGGGCAACCCGCACACAGTACAGGCGGTCGCGCCAGTGGCTCAATACCCAGTTCTGCGTCGGCCAGGTTCTCTACTGGACCTGGCAGGACTCCGGCTTGGTGAAACCCGCTACGGACAATCTCGGGAGAAAATTCGCCGATCCTCGGGAAAAATGCCTTGCCTTCGGCCTCGATTCCAAGAGCATGCAGTTCGTGCTCAATGAATGGCTCCAGTTCCTCGACTACGATCACCCGCTTCACCGCATCGCAAAATTCTCTTACTGCTTTTTCGGCCAGCGGATATGACACACCCAGTTTGAGCACACTTGCCCCAGGCAACACCTCCTTGACGTAGGTATAGGCCGGACCCAACGTAATCACCCCGACCGAAGTATCGCCCCGTTCCCAGTGGATCAACTCAGAGGTGGTGAGATATTCCTGAACAATGCTTTCGCGCTCCAGCAACTTGGGGTGACGCTGTCGCGCATGTCCGGGAATCATNACNTTCTTNACCGGGTCTTCNCAGAANCNTCGNGGTGGNACNTCNCGGCGCTNNCCNANTNTGNCCAGGCTGCGNCANTGTGANAGNCGNGTNGTGCTNCGNACTATGACCGGGCTGTCNAACTGNTCNCTGAGGTCAAANGCGANGCGNGTGAAATCGAGNGCCTCNTGNGCNTCNGCNGGNTCCAGNACCGGNACTTGCGCGAAGCGCCCAAGAAGCCGCGTGTCCTGCTCGTTCTGCGAACTGTGCATGCCGGGATCATCACAGACCACCAACACNANGCCNCCGTTNACNCCAATATAGGTTTGTGACATCAGAGAGTCGGAGGCAACGTTCAAGCCGACGTGNTTCATNGCCACNAACGCNCTGACGCCACCNAANGANGCGCCGATGGCGACATCGCAGGCGACTTTTTCGTTGGGTGACCACTGCGCCTGAATATCCTCGGCCGGGTAGGTGGCTACCGCCTCCAGTATCTCGGTACTGGGCGTACCGGGATAAGCCGCAGCCACCCTGACACCCGCCTCCCATGCGCCCCGCGCAATGGCATCGTTGCCCATCAAAGCCAACACTTCCGTTGCCGGCTTTGCGGTCGTCGGGCTGTCGCTGGCCGGGTCGACAACTGGCGCGACTACTGGAGCATTGCTGGGTTGTGCCATCTCTTCTTCCTTTAATTAGCGAAGGAATTATAAGTGTAATTAATTTTTTGCATTACTTGCGGGAGAGACATTTCACCTACCGGCGGTAGGTTTCACCAAGTACCGGCGGTAGGTTCCAACAGGCAAACATAATTATCTATATGGATAAACACGAAGGGCGCTCCGGCACCACTGGGGTTAGGCGTAACGCCCGAGTAGTGGCCGCATCACGACCTCGAGTTCCGCCGGCGGGTGCGAGATCACTGCAACAAAGGCGGCCGCCACATCCTCCACCCAGACCGGTGCAAACCGCGCCTGGGGGCAAACCAGTGGAAACGCCGGCAGCCAACGCAGCATCGCCGCGAACCGACCAAAGAAATTGTCGCCCTCGCCGAAAATTATCGACGGGCGAAAACTGGTAACCGCAAGATCACTGCCGATTCCGTGCACTGCATCCTCTCCTACCCCTTTGCTGAAAAGATACTGACTGGGCCCTTTAGCCGCGCTCGCTTGCAGCGCACTCATGTGCAGGTACCGGGAAACCCCAGCGCGGCGGCACAACGCCGCCAGGCGACTGGGCAACTCAACGTGGATCTGTTGGAAACTGTGCTCAGGAGTCGGATGCAGGATCCCTGCCAGGTTCACCAGTACATCCATGCCTGCCAGTGCCGCAAGTAGATCAGCATCGGAAGAGATATTCACCACTCGTAAGCAGGCTGCTGCAAGTCTTTTTAGCAGGCGGGTCGATGTACTGCGGGTCAGTATGGTCACGGAGTAGTTCCGGGCAAGTAACTGGGCGCTAAGCTGGCGGCCAACGAAACCGCTGCCGCCGATTATTGCTAACTGTTGGCCTGTACTTTTTGTCATCAGTTGCCTATTGCTCAGATCTTCACGCTTAGCGGCTCGATACACTGCGCAGTGTTATTGGCCGGATTGTTGACGGTGCGGCTCACCGGGTATACCAGCATGTTTCCTGGATACGGCTTAAGCATTGCCTGCAACCGATCAACGGAGCGCATTGTCGGGTCCAGCCATTCGCCGTGGTGGCCTCTGGGCAGGATTAATGGCATCCGTTTGTGTACTGTGGCACAAGCGTTATTGGCTTCGGTAGTTACAATACAGAAAGTCTCAAGTGGCGCCTGTTCCAGGTGCTCGTTACGCGCCCACAGACCAGCCATAGCGAAAGGCCTGCCATCTTTAAGCCCCAAGTGAAACGGCTGCCTGGAACCATCGTCCGCGCGGCGCCATTCGTAGAAGCCATCACAAAGAACGAGGCAGCGCTGCCTGCGGACGGCTTGGCGAAACATCGGTCGCTCAGCCGCGGTTTCGGCCCGTGCGTTGATCGGCCGGGTCATCCGGGAATCCTTACCCCAGCCCGGCACTAACCCCCACTGCACAGGTTCAGCCCGTAGCCCGGCTACACTCTGTCTGACCACCAGCGCCTGTTGCGAAGGTGCTATGTTGTAGCTCGCCGGCAACAACTCCGGCTCGCTACCAACCAACCCGGCGACTACCTCGACAAACTCCGACAGTGCGCTGTGGCGCTCAAAGCGCCCGCACATGCTTGCCTGCAGCACGATATTGCCGCTCTTCCATCCGCGTCCTGGCCTCCGTTACAGTTACCCCTGATCGACGAATGTATCTCATGAGCAGTTACCAAAACTATTCCGGGGCAAGTCACACCTATGACAAGACTCGTGCGCCGGTCGGGATTGAAGTCATTCGGCAAGTGCTTGCTGACGGGCCAGTCTCTTTACAGCACCAGGTCGTGGTTGATGGCGGCTGCGGTACTGGTTTGTACACTGCTGCCCTGGCACCTGCGGTCGGTCAAATCGAGGCCGTCGACATCAATCCTGAAATGCTTGCGCAGGCTCGCTCGAAAATAGCATCGGCCGGATACCGCGGGCGGGTCCTTTTTCACCAGGCACCCATTGACCTACTGCCGCTGCGTGATGAAAGTGCCGACGCCGTGATGGTGAACCAGGTTCTGCACCACCTGCCGGACAATGCTGCTGCCGGCTGGCCTAACCACGCCCGCGTACTGCGCGAATTTGCCCGCGTGCTCAAACCTGGAGGAACTGTCATTATCAACAGTTGTGGTCAAGAACAGCTCGAACGAGGCTTCTGGTTCTATCACCTTATACCGGAGGCTGTACAAAGAATGAAGGAGAAAGTTATCAACCTTGAGGCGCTCAATGATTTACTTTGGCAAAGTGGCTTTGTCCGAGTACACCGCCAAGTGCCCTACAGCATCGTTCTGCAGGGCGAAGCTTACTTCCACGCCGAAGGCATACTGGATCCGGCTTGGCGCAGCGGTGACTCGATCTGGAGTCTAGTCTCAGAAAGCGACCTCGAACCCATCCTCGAGCGGATCAGCAACCTTAAATCAACCGGTGATCTCGGCACATTAGTGCAACAAGCCGACTGCAGCCGGTCACGGGTTGGCCAAATAACATTTACCATAGCCCGTAAAACCACTGACTGAGTTACGGCGACAAATTAAATGTCAAGAGTAACCAAGCTGCAAAAGGTGCGGCCACCGGCAAACCGGGGTGAGCGGCACAACTTTATGCGCTGGTAATTCACAAGGCGCAAGAAACCGGCCAGGTGAGTTTCGGTTGGTCGGTTAATAGTGGCGCAAGAGTCAGATGCTTGCACAACCGGCCTTGTATTCCCCCTTACCAGCCCCATTTCTAATTACTTGACTTTTCGTAACTTGCGCTCAAATACAGACTCTGCGAAGGTGCCAGTTCCCCCGGGGCAATGTGCCGCATTCATTCTGAACCCAAACCGGGTTCAGGAAAGAGTTGCGTGATCCCTGCAGGGATCGTTTACAACAACAGTTAATATGTGGGGTCTTGGTACCCCGGCCCCATATCCTATGTCCCGAATTTTTCGTTTAATCCTGCCCGTGCTGCTGCTGGGTGCCGGCGTTGCGGTTTTCATGGCGCTGACATCTTCCCGCCCGATCGACCAGCCATTAACCCCGACCGAACGCAGTTGGCCAGTAGAAGTTGTGACCGTACAACACCAGCCTCTGGCCCCTACGGTGCGTCTTTACGGGCGTATCGAATCACCCCGCGAGGCCCGAGTGCGCTCCGCTTTGTCAACCGATGTACAGGAAGTGCGGGTGCTGGTCGGCCAGTCAGTCCGTAAAGGCGAAGAACTGCTACAACTGGACGATCATGATCTGCGCCTTGTTCTTAGGCAAAGAGAAGCAGAACTCACCGAGATCGAGGCCCAGATTGAAAGCGAAAACATCCGGTATCGTACCGACCGCAGTGCACTGGAACAGGAAAGCACCCTGCTGACGCTGGCCCAAAGTGCTCTGCAACGGGCCGAGCGGCTGGCGCAGACTCAGGTTGGCTCGCAGGCCAATGTGGATGAAGCCCGCCAGGCTGTTACGCGCCAGATGCTCAGCCTCACCAGCCGGCGGCGGGCCATTGCCGATCATCCAGCGCGGCTCGCCCAGTTACAGGCGCGCCACCAGCGGGCCGCTGTACTGCGCGACCGGGTGCTGCGCGACCTTGAGCGCACACGGATAGTTGCCCCTTTCGATGGCCGAGTAACAATCGTGCACGTGACGCCCGGTGACCGGGTTCACCCGGGCGACCGGCTGATTGACCTGTTTGATACCGCCTATACCGAGATTCGGGCACAGGTTCCCAACCGCCATCTGCCGGTAATCCGTCAGAGCTTGGGTGAGGGTACACCGATCAATGCAACTGCGGCGCTCGATGGCGCCCCGGTCGAACTCACGCTGACACGTCTTTCCGGAAAAATTGAGGCGGGTGAAGGTGGGGTCGATGGGTTTTTTGATTTTAAGGGTGAACACCCACCACTGGAACTTGGCCGCACGATACCAGTATTGGTCTCGTTACCACCGCAGCCAGGCGTCTTCGCTCTGCCAGTAACAGCGGTATATGGCGCTGATGCGGTGTACCACATCAGCGACGATCGCCTGGTTCGGGTCGCCGTTGAACACGTCGGCGAATACCGCAATGGTGAATGGGGCAGCTGGAGCCTTTTCCGCAGTACTGCCCTGCAGGACGGCGATACAGTCCTCGCCAGCCAGCTGCCAAACGCCGTGGAAGGGCTCAAGGTCGAGATCATCTCCACTCGCGACTAAAGCGCCGGCGTGAAACAGACTTTGCTCAGCACTCTTGCCCGTCACCCGGTGGCGGCGAATCTTTTGATGGCGATGATGATGATCTCCGGGCTATGGGGGGTATCGCAGCTCAATACCCAGTTCTTCCCCAGCTTTGATATCGATTTTGTCTCAGTCAGGGTGTCCTGGCCTGGGGCCAGCGCTGAGGATATCGAAACCCTGGTTACCGAACCGCTGGAGCGCGAACTCAAAGGCGTGGACCGGGTAAAGGAACTGAGCTCGGTATCGGTCGATGGACGCTCGGTGGTAATGCTGGAATTTCGTGAGAACACCGACATGGGCCCAGCGCTGGACCAGGTCAAAGAGCGGGTTGACCTGGTGCGTAACCTGCCAGAAGGTGCCGACACTCCAGAGATCTCACGGATTGTCAACTATGAGATGGTGGCCAGCCTGCTGGTGACTGGCCCAAACGACCCGCGCGGCCTGCGCAGCCTGGTACACCGCTTTGAACGCGAACTGCTCGACCGTGGCATTTCCAACATCCGCATTTTCGGGCTGCCTGAGGAGGAAATCGCCATCCAGGTACCTCCTGGCAGGCTGCGTGAACTTGGCCTGTCGCTAGAAGACATCGGCCGGCGCATCGGCGCTGCCTCACGGGATTTTCCGGTCGGCATCATCGGTCGGGGCGAGTCTGCCCGCCAATTGCGCTTCAAGGACCAACGACGCCGGGAACTGGCTTTCACCGACCTGCCAATCGTAGTGGCACAGGATGGCCGCCTACTGACACTGGGCGATATCGCCACCATCAACCGTCGACCCAAAAGCGCGCAGACCGAAGTGAGCTTTCGCGGTAACCCCGCGGTGGAGATGCGCTTGTCGCGCAACCGTGAAACCGACAGCCTGGAATCGGCGCAGATCCTGCGTGACTGGGTGAAAGAGACCCGACCTACTTTACCGCCCGGCATCGGCCTGCACCTCTATGATGAGCGCTGGGAATACATTCAGGATCGTATCCAGCTACTGCTGAAAAACGGCATTGGTGGGCTTATCCTGGTGATCCTGATCCTGTACTTTTTTCTCAACGCGCCTGCTGCCGGCTGGGTGACGGTGGGTATTCCCACCTCTTTCCTGGCGGCACTGGGGGTGCTGTATCTGTACGGCGGCTCGATCAACATGATCAGCCTGTTTGGCCTGATCATGACCCTGGGAATCATCGTCGATGATGCCATTGTAGTCGGCGAAGATGCTGTAACCCATTTCGAGCAGGGGGACAGTGCAGTGAGTTCGGTCGAACAGGGCGCACGGCGGATGCTGGCGCCGGTACTGTCTTCCTCGCTGACCACTATCGCAGCCTTCATGCCGCTGCTGCTGATTGGCGGCATCATCGGCTCGATATTGCGAACCATTCCAATCGTGGTGATCTGCGTGATCATCGCGTCACTGATTGAATCCTTCCTGGTTTTGCCCGGGCACCTGCGCGCTACCTTCACCCGCATGGGTCGTTACCACCCCACAGGGCTGCGTAAGGCGCTAGACGAGGGTTTCGCGCGTTTTCGTGAGCGCCGTTTTCGCCCAATGGTCAAGGCCAGTGTCCGCCACCGCTGGGTGACAGTAGCATTGTCAGTTGCGATATTAATGGGCAGTATCGGTTGGGTAGCCGGCGGGCGGATCGCCTTCAATTTCTTTCCCCTGGCGGAAGGCCCAGTGTTGTTTGCCAACGTGGATTTTGTCTCGGGCACCCCGGAAAGAGACGTTACCGATTACCTGGCCCAGATCGAACAGGCAGTGTGGGATACCGATGCTCACTTCGGCGGTGGATTGCTCAAGATCGCGATCTCACGCAAGGGTCTGGGTGAAAGCGGCGACTGGGAACGGCGCAGGAGCGACAACATAGGCTCGGTGCTGGTGGAACTGACCAAACCGGACGAACGCACTGTACGCAACCGGGAATTCATCAAGGAGTGGCGCTCACGTATCCCCTCGGTGCCAGGTCTTGAGAACCTGTCGATCAAAGAGCCCACTGCCGGCCCGCCGGGTCAGGATCTTGAAATTCGTATTGCCGGAAATACGCTGGACAGCGTTAAAGCTGCGGCCATCGACCTCAAGAATATCCTCACCGAGATCAGCGGCGTATCCGGTGTTGAAGACAATATGCCCTACGGTCGCGAGCAGCTGATTTTGCAACTGACCCCAACCGGCGAGGCACTGGGACTATCAGTCGAGAACCTCGGCCGTCAGTTGCGGGCCGGGTACGAGGGCCACCTTGTGCAGGTAATGGCCGATGACGGCGACGAGGTCGAGGTACGGGTTGTGCTGCCCGACAGCGAGCGCAACCGCATCAACAGCCTGGAGGAATTTGAAGTCATGCTGCCCGGCGGGGGTGCCGTGCCTTTTGCCAACGTGGTCGAAGTGACGACCCAGCGTGGTTTTGACTCAATCCGCCATGTCGAGGGCAAATTGGTGCTTACCGTGACCGGCGACGTCGATGACACCGTCAACAACGACAACCGAATTATCACCAACCTGAACGCCAATACACTGCCTGAACTTGAGCGACGCCACGGCGTGCGTTTTTCCTTCGAAGGACGTCAGGCTGACCAGCGTGAAACCCTGGCTGATATGCAGCGCGGTGCGGTGCTGGCAGTGGTGCTGATCTACCTGGTACTGGCCTGGGTGTTCGGCTCCTACGGCTGGCCTTTGCTGGTGATGATGATTATTCCCTTTGGTCTGGTTGGTGCGATCTGGGGTCATGTGCTGATGGGAATCGATCTGACGCTGTTATCGATGTTCGGTTTTTTTGGGCTGGCCGGCATCGTGGTCAACAATTCAATCATTCTGGTGATGTTTTATAAGCAGTTGCGCCAGCAAGGGGTAGAGGCGCACACCGCAATAGTTGAAGCTGCCAGCCAGCGCTTTCGCGCCGTGCTGTTGACCTCACTGACTACCATTGCCGGCCTGACACCACTGCTGTTCGAGACCTCGCTGCAGGCACAGTTCCTGATCCCGATGGCCGCTTCTATTGCCTTTGGCCTGGCCTTCGCCACGCTGCTGGTATTGTGCCTGGTGCCCGCCCTACTGATGATTTACGAGAACTCGGTATTCGCGCGCCGGGGGCGGACGCAAACCGATCCTGTGGCACCTCAGCCAGAGAGTTCCAGCCAGACCGGCTGATGATCAGAGCCCACTGCGACGACATCGACCCAGCACTTTTCGATCCGGTTGCGCAACCCCGCGCTGATAAAAGCGTAATCCAGCCGCGCGGGTTCGCCCTCGACCTCAGAGGTAAAGCCAGCCTCTGGATCACCTCCAGCATGTAGCCACGCATCGACAAAGCCGAGCGGGTGGGTGACCCGCCCCCCGTAGGGCGACATTGGACCCACTAGCAATTCGTACTCGGGTGCAGCGGGCGTGCAGTTGAAATCGCCGAGCAAGATCGCGTGCGCAGACACTTCGCCATCCATGAGCCCCTCGGCCCAGTAATTGCCGGTGCCGGCCGGTGGGTAGACCTCCAACCCGCCACATACCGGCAGCCCCTCGTGCGCCGCATCGCGGTGAATACGCAGCAACTCTTGCACCTGTGGCACACGAGTGGCAGAACACAGGTGCGTTAAGTGTGTATTAAAAAAGCGAATTGTCGTGCCAGCAAAATCTACCGCACATTCCAAAGCCGAGCGCTGGATACTGAGCGGACCGATACTGGCGCTCTTGGGCAGCAGATGGTGGCGGCAGTACTGGATCGGCTCGCGCGAGAGTAGCAGGTTACCGAACTGGCGCCGCGAGGGCCGGCCGTCAGGACCGGTTGTGCCGGTGGCCTGGTCCACCCCGGGGCCAAAAGCCCAGTCATAACCAGGAAAGGCCTCGAGTATTTGTGCCACCTGATCGGTCGCACCCGAGCGCGCCCAGAACCGATCGACCTCCTGCAAGGCGATAAGATCCGCACCTTGGACTGCGTCTATGATCCGTCCAAGATCAATTCTGTCGTCGCGGCCCTGGCCGAACTGAATGTTATAGGTA
>PBTT01000022.1 GCA_002729195.1 Acidiferrobacteraceae bacterium | reverse complement strand
GAACTTGAGAATCTTGTGTTGTAAATCATAGTGAATCTATGAGAATGAAACTACACATCTCACAGTTTCAGTTACAACAGACAAATCTTAGACAACTGAATAGATCATCGTTTTGGCTCGACGATCTATTCAGTGGAGGTAGAACATTCAACAGTTCTATATCTTAGTTCGTTATTCTTCAGACACCGGTAGTTCTATCTGCCTTTTCTGAATAATCACTACTTACTTCTAATCATTCAGTAATTCACACTGACACTATTGTCACTGTCATTCTCATAGATTCACTTGGATAGCCTTTGGTTCTCACTCACTGCGTTCGTGAATGTTTTACATCGTAAAACATAACTTCATTTTTATCTTTCTTTCTTTTTGGTTAAAAAGGAATATCTATAACTACTTATACAAATTAGATGACATAGTTTTGATGTAATCAGAAATATTTTTCGATCTTGTTGTTTTAATACAACGGCACCTGGTTTAACTAGTTGACAAATTGATAACAAACGATTTAAGAACACATCAACTCACTATTTACGGATACGTTTATTTTATAAAGACGCCTCTTATGTTAATTCCTATGTTGAACGAGTAAAAGCTAGACAAGTATTCACAAGATTTATAAGAACAGAAAATAAACACTTGTAAAAACCCGTAAAGTGCAAGACACTTTAATGTAGACAAGGTTGTCTACATTGAAAGTACAGGCACTACCTCGATGAAAGTAAAACTGAAAGATTTAACGCCACATCTGACGAACTCCAGAATCTATTCACCAACTGATTTGAGTGATTTAGTCGTATCACTAGAATCACATGGGCAACTTGAACCGATCTCTATAACAAAACAAAAAACGATCATCTCTGGCCATCGTCGTTTAGAGGCAATGATTCATCTAGGTTGGTTTTCTTGTGAAGTACGAATTGTTAACCCAAAAAATGAAGTAGTTGCCTTAATCGAACACAATAATCAACGACAAAAAACTCATGCTGATATCTTGAACGAGATGAAATATCTTGAGCGTGAACTAAAACAAGAGATCGGTCGGGGACGTTATGCGGCACGGGCAAGAAGCGGTAAAGGTAAACATGAGAGTCTTAGATTGACTCTCGCTCTTGCTAACAAACTCGGTTTGAAAGAAACTCAGGTAAAAAAACTAAGAACTATCGCTAAAGATCAACCAAAACTGATTGACAAGATTGATCAGGGCAAGATCACACTTAACAAGGCATATAACTTAGTTATAGAAAAACGTGCCAAGACAGTAGCAAAGACTCAACTGGTAGTCGACGAATTTGAAATTCAATTAGGGAAACTATTGAGAGAACATCAACCGAGTGTCGAAAAAGTAGAAGATGTTTTAAAGAAAATCTGGCCGTACACTTTGACGTATACAGATGTGTCTGAAGAACGTAGAGATGAATTGATTGCACATCTTGAGTATCTGAAACAGATGGACTCGTATGAATACACGTTAGCACAAAAACAAGATGAATTGTTACACAGTGATTTTAGTAAACAAGAACTACGAAAAGCCAAGTCATATCTGCCAACGATAAAACAGTTAGAGAAATTCATGTCATCAGGGTTTACAAAAGATGATATTGAATTACTGGTTGTTGGCGATAGTGAAGTTGATAGAAAACTTTGGAACGTTTTACGACTCTGTATTCACAATATGGAACATGATGATGGACCGGGTAGAAGAATGTCTGCCGTTGTCGGATTTCGGGTAAATCAGAAATTGAAAATATTGGGTTTGATTTCGTTTCAATCACCAAGTCGGGTATTGAAAGTTAGAGATGAATATATCGGTTGGTCAGTTGAAAACATGAAACAACATCGTGAACATATAGTTAATTTGCACGTCTGTGTATCAAGTCAGCCATTTGGGCATAATTTTCTTGGTGGTAAGTTTTTAACAATGATGGCAATCGAACTAGTTAAGCCTTGGGAGAAGAAGTACAAGACAAAAATCGTAGCTATTGAAACTACAGCCTTACACGGTGAATTCTCACAATATTCATCAATTAAGTGGTGGCGAAAGTTAGGTTCTACAGAAGGCAAAATTCTGTTACGTCCATTCAGAGAGATCAGGAGTTTCTGGCGTACATGGTTGCGAGAGAACTACCAAGATGTCTACGATCACTGTCTAACAACAGATGGAACAGTTCAAAGTAGTCCGCTTCAAAATGTGTTGAAAAACATTTACACGTTCATGGGTATCAAACTCAGCGATTATCAACACGGCATAAGACGTGGTGTTTTCTTCTGCGAACTGTACTCAAATACGGTCGAGTTTTTAACTGGAAAGACAAAGAGGCTGACGCCCCTGGATGTTTCAAAAGAGAAAACAACTAATACTCTTTTCAATTACGGTAAAGGCAAAACAAAGAGAGAAAATATAAACGATGTTTGGTTTGAGTGGTGGTTTAAAAAAGCGACAAATCGTTATGAAGTATTGGTTGAAGAGAAACGATCGGAAGAAAAGACACTATTTCACCAACCAACTGAAGAACATTATCAAAAAATAGAATCTTGGTTACGGTCAAGAGGCGTTAAGAAACCATTTCAACTTCAGTGATTTCAAAGTTTGAATTAATGACGGATACGTTTATTCAGTAATCTAGAAATTGTTTTCTTGTCTTTTTTGTCTTGGCGTTTTATCAGGTCAAGCCAAACGTCGTATTCTTCATCATCTTTGTATAAGTCATTTTCTGACGGTGAGAATATATACATTGGTATTTCTTCATTCACATCGTAAATTGCGCCGTGAGCCAACAGACGTTGACGATATGGGGTCCATTTCATGCCTCGCCCCCAACCTCTCGTTTTGAACAACTCGTCTTTTGTATAGCCAACTGGAGTTTTTCTTCGCCCTGCATTTCTAATCAAATAAAACAAATCTTTTAATACATCATAATCTTCGTTCAGGTGTGAACTTGTCGTTCTAGACAAATTCAACACAAGTTGGTCGATGTATTTGCTCATCTCACGGACTGTCTTTTTGTAAATCAACTGTTTTCTTGTGTAGTTGAGTGTTTGTGTTGCCTTTTTATTTCGATAAGTAGGATTATCAAGATACTTGTTCAAAAGATTTACGGCGTGAGTGTTGTTCTTAAAGAAATCAGCTTCTGGCCACAGTTCTTTGTAATAAGTATCATCGAACATGATGTAAGGCACACCGTTCATCATGCCATCTGTTGTGGCAATGCTCCAGCCACCATAAACCTGTTTCGGTGAAAAGCCGACTCGACAAGATTTCAAACGGTGATAGTAAAAAGTTTTATCACCACTTTCGTTTGTGAGATATGGGCGATTCGGTTTCTGTTTTAACAATGGCACCCAAACACTGAAATCTTTACGTTTACGCCAAAGGGCATCACAGACTTTGATGAAATCAGAGTAATGTTTGTATGTATCGGGGCGGTGGTTAAAGACGATAATCTTCTTTGTACGAATATTGATATTTCGTGTTATGTCTTTTCGGGCAACGCCTAAATGTTGAACACATAGAATCTCGTCTAGTTTCTTGATGGTCTTTTTGTTGAAGTGCAAAGATGACTGTTTCAGAACTAAATCTTTCTGATACTGAGTATTCAAATAAACCCGTTCACAGTCTAGTGTACCGGTAATGTTCTGTAAGAAACTGGCAACAGGCCATTTCACGACTTCATGCAAATCAAACCAGTGCGAATAGCCAAAAAAGAGAGGCGTGTGATGTGTAACATTAAACAATGTACTCTTAATAGCGTGAGTCTGTTCTGGCAAATGCGAAAATACAAGATCAATATCTAGACTGTGTGGCACAAGTTTCTTGAACTTATCTACGTTAAAGTGTGATCGCATCGTTGGTGGGTAAGTCGGTAGAGGGAAAATCAACTGACTCGTATTCTTGAAGTTCAACGATTTGATCTCTTTCGGCACGATCAAATAGAAATACAGGTCTTTACGAATTTCGTTTAACAAAGAGATTTGGTTTCTTATCACTTGAACATAACTGTCGGCCTCAATATCTTGGCCTCGACTGTTGAATGTGATGTTCGGATAAACGAGAATTCGGATCGTTTTTCTTAATGATCTGTTTTTAAATTGTTTCATCAGAGAATGCCGGATTTACTCAATTTTCGGACTTATCGAACTGTTTGGTTAACTTTGAAAATTGTAGAGTAGATGATAGAGGTTAAGTACAATCAAATTACTGATCTGAACGACGTTTAGAACTGGCTGACGACGGTTTAAGTGAGATGTCGAGTGTCTATGTCAGGGGCGTTGGAAAGACGGTTACAGACGAATACAGACAGTTGTTACAAAGATTGTGTGGTTTTGGGTATAGAATCTAGTAAACTAAAGGTAAGTTGTTGAATAGTAAGGGTAAATTAGTATATGGAGTTACAAAGAAGTTACAAAGTGTAAAAAAGATGTTCTATAACAACTAGTTACAACGGAGTTACTATTGAGTGGGAATAGCACAACAGCAGGTGGATGACGGGCACGAGCAGTGGATGAGGTTGGCGCTGGCTGAGGCGGCTACCGCGGGCCAGGCCGGGGAAGTGCCGGTGGGGGCAGTGCTGATTCGCGACGGTGAGATCATCGGGCGTGGCCACAACCAGCCGATCGCTAGCCATGATCCGACAGCCCATGCCGAAATCAATGCCCTGCGGGACGCAGCGGCGAAGGCAGCTAACTACCGGTTGCCCGGTAGCACGTTGTACGTAACCCTCGAGCCCTGCCTGATGTGTGCCGGCGCCATCGTCCAAGCCCGTATTGAGGTAGTAGTGTTCGGTGCCCGCGACGAAGAAAGCGGTGCGGCCGGCAGTGCGGCCAACGTGCTGGAGACGCCGCTCAATAACCATCGCTGCCGGGTAGTGGCCGGGGTTCTTGCCAGGGACTGCGCCGCACTGTTGGGCGACTTTTTCGGTAATAGGCGATAACCGGGGCGCCTGAAATCGAACCGACTTTGGCAACAGGCTCGACTGGCCTATCAGCCTGGAGGCTGGCTTCCCACAACCGACGGTTCTGCCTCGGTGGCAGAGGTCTTGGGCAGCCGTTCTTCACGCGGCGGGATGCCGAAGAAGTCGCGGTAACATTTACTGAAGTGCGGGGCTGAGACGAAGCCGCAGGAAAAAGCGATATCGACGATTGAGCGGGGGGTTCGCAGCAGCAGTTCCCGTGCGCGACGCAAGCGCAGTTCCAGGTAATAGCGGGTAGGGACGCAATGTAGGTGCTTCTGGAATAACCGCTCCAGTTGTCGGCGGGAGATGCCGACGTGGCTAGCGAGTTCATCCAATGTCATTGGCTCCTCTATGTTGGCCTCCATCAGTTCCACTGCTTCGACCAATTTCGGCTGGCTGGCGCCAAAATGCTGGCGCAGTGGAATTCTTTGCCGGTCTGAACCGTCGCGAATTCGTTCGCACAAAAACTGCTCGGAGATTTGTGCAGTAAGTTCTCGGCCATGGGTCTGGCGAATCAAGGTCAGCATCATGTCCATGGGGGCGGTACCGCCAGAGCAGGTATAGCGGTCGCGGTCCAGTTCGAAAAGATCAGAGGAAACCACCAGTTGTGGGAATTCGTCGTGCATGTCACGGATGTTCTCCCAATGCACGGTACAACGGTAACCATCCAGCAGGCCGGACCGAGCCAGGAGATAACTGCCAGTACAGATGCCGCCGATTGCAATCCCGCGTTTGATCAAGGGCTTGAGTCGTTCCAACAATGTAGCTTCGTTAACGGTCTCGAGATTAACGCCAGTGCACAGAAACAGCGCATCGAGCGATTCCCGGCCCGTCAAGTGGGCGACAGGCTGGATTTCAAGGCCGTTGCTGGCGACAACCGGCTGCCCATCGATGGAAAAGAGCGGAAACTCGTAAAGGGTGCAGCTGCTGACGCGGTTGGCCATACGCAATGGCTCAATCGCGGCTGCAAACGCAATCATGGTGTACTCGGGAAGGAGCAGAAAGCCGTAACGTACCGGGTCACGACTCGCGGTCGGAAAAGGTGCCCCACCGAGCCTGGATATCGTTTCCGTCCTCTCCATGGCGCAGGAATATAGCATCCCTAAGGCAATGAAAATACGCATGGCCGATGGCTATGTCAGGGCCTGGTAGCAAACCCCGTTATGCGGTCGTGTATGTCATTCCTTGGCAGGTCTCTGGTACGATGTTCGTGAGAAAGGCAGTGTATGAGACTTTTCGACAGCCGTCCCAGGAGGAGGCCGTGTGAATCTCAGAGCAGTTGAACTGGACGACAAATTTACCCTCGAAAGCGGGCAGGTATTCGTCACCGGCATTCAGGCGCTGGTGCGGCTGCCTATGTTGCAGAGTCAATCGGACCGGCTGCGAGAACTCAACACTGCAGGCTATGTTACTGGCTACCGTGGCTCACCCCTTGGTGCGCTGGACCAACAATTGGCCTTAGCGGCTGAACACCTCGACCGACACCAGATCCAGTTTCAGCCGGCCGTCAACGAGGACCTCGCAGCAACGGCGGTCTGGGGTACTCAGCAGGTGGGTCTGGGCGGTGACGGGCGTTTCGATGGCGTGTTCGCCATGTGGTATGGCAAGGGACCCGGGGTAGATCGATCTGGAGACTCGCTGCGGCACGGCAACTTGGCCGGTTCCAGCCGCTATGGCGGCGTGCTGGTCATCATGGGTGACGACCATGCGTGTGAGTCGTCGACCACGGCGCACCAGAGCGAGTATTCACTAATCAACACCTTTATTCCGGTACTCAACCCGGCCGGGGTGCAAGACTTGATTGATTTTGGTCTCTATGGCTGGGCGCTATCGCGGTACAGCGGTTGTTGGGTCGGACTAAAAAGTGTGCACGACACGGTGGAGGCGGCGGCTTCGATTTCAGTGCATCCGAAGCGGGTGCAGACCGAGNTNCNCAGTGATTTCCTGCTGCCCGACAGCGGCCTTAACTTGCGGTGGCCNGATACCCCACAAGAGCAGGAGCGGCGACTGCACGAGTTCAAACTCGACGCAATTNGGGCTTTTGNACGGACTAANCCGATCGATCGACGCGTGCTCGGNAANAATCGCGCCAGAACCGGCATNATCTCGACTGGNAAATCTTATCTGGATGTTCGGCGNGCTTTACTGGAGCTNGGAGTAGACNAGCCTCGCGCTGATGCGCTTGGTCTCACGCTCTANAAAGTCGGCCTTGTCTGGCCGCTGGAGGCTNAAGGCTTACNGCAGTTCGCCCGAGGGCTCGAGCGTTTGATCGTGGTTGAGGAAAAACGCGGCCTCATCGAGGAGCAGGTGCGCANCATACTCTATGNCACAGCAGACGCGCCCCTAATCATCGGTAAGTTGGATGAGAAAGGTGATGTTTTGNTTCCGGCGCATGGCCGGCTGGACGCGACGCTAATCGCNCNNGAAGTCGGNCGCCGATTGTTGAATACCAGTGGCGATGACGATAATTGGCTACGCACGATAGTTGCCGCGCTGGANCAACGAGTCAATAGCGAACCCGGAAAACTCCCAGCTATGGTGCGCACACCGTACTTCTGTGCTGGCTGCCCACACAACACCTCTACTGTGGTGCCTGCAGGCAGCCGGGCGCTGGCCGGTATCGGTTGCCACTANATGGCCCAGTGGATGGACCGATCAACCGCGCGGTATACGCAAATGGGTGGCGAAGGTGCCAGTTGGATTGGAGAAAGCCCTTTTAGCACCACCGAACACGTCTTCCAGAATATCGGCGATGGGACATACTTCCACTCCGGTCTACTCGCGATACGAGCATGTGTTGCCGCTGGGGTAAATATCACTTACAAAATCCTTTACAACGATGCGGTGGCGATGACCGGTGGCCAGGCCATGGATGGACCGATGGATGTACCCCGCATTACCCGTCAGGTTCATGCTGAGGGTGTAGGCCATATCGCGGTGGTCACCGATGAGCCANCTAAGTATCCCCGGGGGGCCAATTGGGCCCCCGGGGTCAGCATTCACCATCGTGACGAATTGCCCGAATTGCAAGCGCAATTCACCCACTTGCGGGGCACCTCGGTGATTGTCTACGACCAGACCTGTGCTGCGGAAAAACGCCGCCGCCGNCACCGCGGCCATATGCCAACTCCGGCCAGGCGACTATTTATTAATCAGGAGGTCTGCGAAGGTTGCGGCGACTGCGGCGTCCAGTCAAATTGTGTCGCTTTGGTGCCAGCGGCTACACCAGTGGGCCGCAAGCGGGCCATCGATCAGTCGGCCTGCAACATGGACTATTCCTGTGTGAAGGGGTTTTGTCCGAGTTTCGTATCGGTCACGGGTGCTGAGCGCAAGTGTGGGGCGAAGCACAAGAGCCTAGCCGCGCTGACTGATTCCCTACTGCTCGAACCCCAGATTGGTCCTCTCGAGCGCCATTTCAGCATCGTGCTGACAGGTGTTGGCGGCACGGGTGTAGTGACCACGGGCGCAATCATCGGTATGGCAGCCCATCTTGCCTACCTGGGCTGCTCGGTGCTGGATATGGCTGGGCTCGCGCAAAAGGGTGGGGCGGTAACCAGCCACATTGTCCTGGCTCCCAAACCAGATGATATCAACGCGACTCACGTCGCCGACGGTGGTGCGGATTTATTGCTTGGCTGTGACTTGGTGACCTCGGCCTCGTTAACTTGCTTACAAAAACTCAGTCGCAACAGCATTTGCGTAATCAACACCGAACAGATGATGACTGTCGATTTCATCCACGATCCGGATTTGCCCTTCGAGGCCGATGCGCTGTTGGCAGCCATCCGCGAGCAAGTTAATGGCGGGTCGTTCTACACGCTGGCAGCGACTCGGCTGGCGGTAGCTGCCTTTGGCGATAGCATTGCTGCCAACATGGTGATGCTGGGCATGGCCTGTCAGNTCGGCGCGCTCCCCATACCGGCAGCGGCTATCGAACGGGCAATTGAACTCAATGGACAGTCAGTGGAGATGAACCAGCAGGCATTTCGCCTCGGTCGTGCGAGCGCGGCACAAAAAGAGATGGTGNCCAGATTACTCAGCGCGGATGCGGNCGAAGAATCCTCGAGCCGCGCTGAGGAAACGACGTTGGATGAAGTACTCGATCGGTACAGCAGCAGCCTNGCGCAGTCCCACGGCCGCGCTTCTGCACGGCGTCTGCAAGAGTGGGTAGATAAAGTCCAGAATGCGGNGGCNGCCTCAGCTGTGTCCGGCGAGACCCTGGNGNGGGCGGTGACGCGTGCTGGATTNCACTTGCTTGCTATCAAGGACGAGTACGAAGTGGCGAGACTCTATTCGGCGCCCGCGTTTCACCGGGCACTGGCTAACGAGTTCGAAGGTGATTACCGTCTCGCGCTGCATCTGGCACCCCCACTATTGTCGGGGAGGGACCCAGCAACGGGTCGGCCACGGAAAAGAACTTTCGGGCCCTGGATATTTCCGGTTTTGCGGGTGCTGAGCGCNATGCGGGGTATCCGCGGTACGGTGCTCGATCCATTTCGTTCAGGCAGTGAACGACAACTGGAACAAGTGTTGTTGAGCGAGTACGGTCAAACCCTAGAGCGGTTGTGTGCTGGGTTGNGCGCTGGCAACCTGGATACGGCCGTGACTATCGCGGAGTTGCCGCTGGCAGTGAGGGGATTCGGCCCGGTTAAAGCGGAGGCCGCCGAGCGCAGCCGTGAACGCGCTACAGCACTGTGGCCGGCGTTTGACAACGCCCTGCAGACACGACCCNGGGCGGCCTAGTGTAGCGAGAGTCAGGCGCTTTGGGGTCGGCTGAAGTAACGTTTGATTGTGCTGGCGGTATGCCGTATGTCCGCTTCGCTCACGCCCAGGTGGGTGACTAATCGAACTGGGTCGTCGTCGGCAAGTACTCGAATGCCTTGTTCCTGCAGGTAGTTGCCAAGTGGAGCCCGGTCTGCATCTGGNACCGACGCGAATACCATATTGGTACGCTGCTCTTCCGCCAAGACTGTGATCTCGTCTATTCCCTCCAGTAGTTCGGCCAGCAAAGCGGCGTGGGCATGATCATCGGCCAGGCGTTCGATATGGTGATCCAGTGCGTGCAGCCCTGCGGCTGCTAGGATCCCTGCCTGACGCGTGCCGCCGCCGAGCATCTTACGCCAGCGTCGCGCACGGTTGATGAAATCCTCGCCGCCGATTAACACTGTACCTACTGGCGCACCAAGCCCCTTGGATAGACAAACNGACACAGAGTCAAACTGCTTGGCAATCTCGCGGGCGGCGACCTGCTGGTGCACGGCGGCGTTGAATATCCGGGCTCCATCGAGGTGATAGCGCAATCNGTGCTTGACTGTTAGTTCGCGGCCACGCGCCAAGTAATCAAGCGGCAGCGATTTGCCCCAGAAGGTGTTTTCAAGGCATAGCAGCCGGGTGACAGCGAAATGGAAATCATCCGGTTTGATAGCAGCCGCCACCTCAGCCAGATCCAGGGTGCCATCTTCAAGGTTGACCAGTGGCTGTGGTTGCACGCTGGCCAACACGGCACCGCCTCCCGCCTCTTCGAGGTAGCAGTGGGCTCGATTGCCGGCAATGTACTCCTCACCGCGTTGGCAGTGGGTAAGGATGGCCAGTAGATTGCCTAGGGTGCCGCTGGAGACAAAAATTCCGGCTTCATGGCCCAACAGTTTGGCCGCGTGGGCTTCGAGCAGGTTTACCGTGGGGTCATCGCCGAAAACGTCGTCACCGACCCGCGCCTGTGCCATGGCGGCGCGCATATCAGCGGTTGGTGTAGTGACAGTATCACTACGAAGGTCAATGAGCTCGGAGGCAGTCATTAGAACAGGTTACGGCTTGGTATTGTTAGGATCAGCATGATGGATTATTTTAGTGGAGNACCTTGAATACTGAAAGAGTTATCCGCGACAGTTGCCAGACCCGCGCTTGGCAAGTGACCCGCCCACGTGGATACTGTGCCTTTCCGGCTCACAATCTGGAGTAATCACGGATGAGGATCAAGGTCGGCGAGCGGCTTCCAGAGGTCTCTCTTTTTCGCATGGGAGAAGCAGGCCCCGAGGCAATCGCTTCCGGCAAATTTTTCGCCCACAGGCGAGTTTTGCTCTTTGCGCTACCTGGAGCATTTACGCCGATCTGCTCGGCTGCCCACTTGCCGGGCTTTATCGCTGCGNCCNGTGCACTGCGAGAAAAGGGTATCGATGAGATTGCTTGCTTGGCNNTGAACGATGTTTACGTCATGGATGCCTGGGGNAAAGCTCACCAGTCCCTGGGTGCAGTGACGATGTTGGCTGATGGCAGCGGTGATTTCACCCGTGCACTGGGCCTTGTAGCGGATCTTTCAGANCGGGGCTTTGGCGAGCGTTCGCAGCGCTATGCCTTAATCGCTGACGATGGCGTAGTGACCCACCTCAACGTTGAAGCGCCGGGCAAGTTTGAGATCAGCGATGCGGCTACGATGCTGGGGCTGTTGTAGATGCTGATGCCTTACAGCAGTATCTGCCGAGTGCGTTTAGGTGCACTTCCAGTGCTTGTGATAACTGGCAATGAATGGCTATCGCCACTTTGTAGGCAGGGCTTGTTTGAATGAGCCACAGGCAAATACACACGGTAGGGATTGTCAGGTGAAGAATGAGCCATTGCGGGTCGGCGTTGTTGGGGTGGGCTATCTCGGCGCCATCCACGCCCGCATCTATCAACGCATGGCCGGCGTTGAACTGGTCGCGGTGGCCGACATTGACCCGCAGGTCGGTCAACGGGTCGCCGACGAGTGCGCCTGTGAATATCTCGAAAATGGTGAGGCGTTGCTGGGCCGGGTCGATGCGGTCAGTGTAGTGGTACCGACATCCAGTCATCGCACCGTAACCGAGCCCTTTCTGATCGATAAGGTACCGACCCTACTTGAGAAACCGATTGCTCATACTCTGGATGATGCCGAGGCAATAGTTAAGCTGGCGGAGGATTGCGGGACGTTGTTGCAGATCGGCCACCTCGAGCGCTTTAATGCAGGGGTTGTGCGTTTGTTGGAAGAGTTGGATCAGCCACGCTTCATTGAAGTGCACCGCCTCGGTGAATTTGTCGAGCGGGCCACTGACGTGGATGTAGTCACCGATCTGATGATCCACGATATTGATATCGTTCTCTCACTGGTGCCGGCACCGCTCAGGTATCTGTCTGCGGTTGGCGCTCGGGTAGTGACTAACCACGTCGATATTGCAAACGCGAGGCTCGAATTCGAAAACGGCGCTATTGCCAACGTTACCGCCAGCCGAGTCTCAGCGAAACGCTTTCGACGCATTCGTGTGTTTGCTGAATCCTGTTACTTGGCCTTGAATTTCCAGGACCAGCAAATCGACATTGCCCGGCCAGGGCAGCGGCCAGCGACGGGGGGTTTCGCCCCCATTTTGACGGACATCATCAAGGTGGATCCNCGCCCGCCACTGGATGNTGAACTCGAAGACTTTCTTGACTGCGTGCGCACCGGTCGGGCGCCGCTGGTTGGTGGCGCTGCCGGTATTCGGGCACTACGCGTCGCCCACGACGTCCGCGAACACATCGACCAATCGCTGCATACACTGGACTGATGGGACTGATGGGACGATGGAGCTCGCTCCTGGCACTGCTTGTGGCGACAGCGGCGACGGCTGATGCCTGCGAGCCAGCCGACAGCCTGATGCANCTTCCTGAGACACAGATAGTGCTGGAAAATGCAGCTGGAACTCGGCATAACATCACGGTACGGGTAGCCGCGGACTTGGAGGCGCGAGCGACCGGCTTTCAGGGAGTGTGTCCAGATGTCGTCCGCGAGATGGCGATACTGTTTATTTTTCCGCGGCAGTATTTCGGCAATTTTCACATGCATAATGTTCTGGCACCGCTTGATATTGCGTTCGCTGATGAGNNCGGNNAGGTGCTCGCTGTAAAGACCATGGCGCTTTATCAGCCAGGGCAGACATCTCCGACCTATGAACCCGGTGGGCCATTTGTCTATGCGCTGGAAGCGGCCGCAGGACGCCTGCGGATGTTGCTTGGCGGTAGTCNCGGCGGACGTCTTTTGGTGCCCCAGGGAGCGAGACAATGATGGGTAATGAGGNGCGGGTTCTGGCGCTCGCCGGCGTCGCTCAGACAGCGGCTTTGGTACAACAGTTGGCGCGGCGGGGGGAGGCGCAGGCAGAGCCGTTTCGTTGGGCGATTCGCAGCGCCTTGGTGTTAGACAGCAACGATGTCAGGTACATACTGAGTGGTTGCGGTGGTGTATATCTGGGGCTGGCGCAACTGGCCCGGCCCGGGCGAGCTGAGCCGGCAAGCCTGGAAAGACTACGCTATGGCATGGGGCTGATCCAACTACAGAAGAATCTGCGCCGCGCCCCCAGGCACATGGCGCGTATTCGCGAGCGTCTATTGGCTCTGGCTTTGGATCCGGATGCCGACGGCGGTGCTTGTGGGGACGCGATCCAGACGTTGGCGGAGTTGTACAACGAGACTCTCAGCGAATTAAAGCCGCGAATCATGGTGCAGGGCGAGCGACGTTACCTGGAGTCAGCCGAGGTGCCGACTCAAATCCGGGCATTGTTGCTGGCAGGGGTTCGCGTCGCATATTTGTGGCACGATCTCGGCGGCCGTAAATACCAGCTTTTTCTGCACCGTAAGGCTATCGTTGGAACGGCAGGTTCGCTGTTGCGTAACCAGGTGGCCACCTAGGCGGTCGTTTTTTTTGCAGCGGCAGCGCAGGGAGCGANTGCCGCAGCACGTGTTCCCGCTTGCTCAACAAGCCAGGCGTTATCCGGTAGGCGCTAGTTACCGTTCAAGGTCTATGACAGAACTATCGATACTGCTTCCACCGGAGGCAAAATACACCCTTATGTTTGTGATTAACCAGAATCACATGACTGGCACGAGCACCTTACTGAAATCTCTAGACGAGCTTCAGCCTCTGCGATCCGGGCGGGATTCGTTAAAATAGATGTTAGGCGAGTTGAATGCGCGGCGTGGGGGCAGGCCGATATAGTACGCCCGTTCGCCCGATGAGTTGAACCAAAGTCGCGCCTGTTTCGAGGCACAACGAATCTAGGAGTTGCTGCTTTTGCACTCGTTCCAGGGCTGGTAAACGAATCTTGATCAGTTCGTGCGCAGTAAGAGCGTCATCGAGCTCCAGCGTCACCGCGGGTGTTGCCCCGGCGATGCCCACTGCAACCACCGGCTTAAGGTGATGGGCCAATCCGCGGAGGTATTTCAGTTGTTTGCCAGCCAGTTTCAAGATATATCCAATGCTGTCAGTCGATCTTCAGCATAACACCTCCCACCGCGATGNCTAAGCGCCGGGCGAAGCGCAGCGCCGAATGGGCCGGGCGGCAGGCCAGGGACCCGTACGTACGACGAGCCCGGGCCACCGGCTTCCGTTCCCGAGCCGCTTTCAAACTTGTGCAGATCGACCAGAAGGACCGGCTGGTCCAAGCGGGTGATGCGGTGGTTGATCTTGGTGCCGCACCGGGTGGCTGGAGCCAGTATGTAGCCGCTCGAGTGGGGTCACAGGGCATCGTCGTAGCAGTAGACCGCCTCGAATTTCCTCCGATCACAGGAGTAACTCGTATCATCGG
>PBTT01000021.1 GCA_002729195.1 Acidiferrobacteraceae bacterium | reverse complement strand
TCTGGATCGGGAAATGGTTCTTGCCGTAACTGAATGAGCCCCGGACTGACGGGAAATCGGCCTTTTCCATCGCCGCGCGCATGCCGTCCATGTCAGTCAGGTTGCCACCGACTGCCTCGACCGCACTCTTGATGAGAAACACGGAGTCGTAGGACTGGGCAGCATAGAACGACGGGTAGCGGCCATATTTTTTCTTGAAGCCTGAGACGAACTGGTGATTCTGCGGGGTATCGAGGTCCGGCCCCCAGAACTGGGTGTTGAGGGATCCAAGCACCGCTTTCATTTTCGCCTTCTGCAGTTTCGGCAACGCAATAGAGTCGATGGTAAAGACGGTGTACAGCGGCAGCTTGTCCGCCAGACCCGCCTGCTCGTACTGCTTGACAAATGCGCCGCCGGCCTTACCCGGGTAGAAAACGAATATCGCGTCGGCACCGGAGGCGCTCGCCTTGGTCAACTCAGCCGAGAAGTCGAGTTGCGCGTCCTTACCCCACTTGGTCATGTCCTTGCCGACAATCTCGCCTTTGAAGGTTCGCTCCACTCCGGCCACCATGTTCTTACCGGCCGCATAGTTCGGTGACATGATGTAAAGTTTCTTGATGCCCCGCTGGTTCAGTACCTCACCCATAGCCATCGGGGTCTGGTCNTTCTGCCAGGAAGTCGAAAAGAAATTCTTATTGCATAACTTCCCGGCCAACTGGGATGGCCCGGCATTGGAACTGATCAAAAACTTGCCGGCACCCAGNACCGATTTCTGCGAAGCCAGCAATACGTGCGACCAGATATANCCNGCCACAAAATCAACATCATCAGACTTGACNAGTTTGTCCGTCACCTGCTTGCCGGTCTCNGGCTTGAAGCCGTCGTCGCCGAAGATCACTTCCACGTCCANCCCGGCCATTTTGCCGCCGATATCCTCGACCGCGAGGTTGACGGCATCCTGCATGTCTTTGCCGATGACCGCCGCGCCGGTCGTAAGGGTGGTGACAAAGCCGATCTTGACCTTGTCGGCAGCAGCGGCTGGCAATGCCAACAGAGCGGCAGCAACTGACAAAANAGCAATGCGAAATTTCATTACGTATCCTCCTCGGTAACCCGCCCGACAACCGGGCAAGGGTTGTTATTACACAAACATTATTGCCGGAAGGCCCGAGCGCAGAGCGCCCGTTGGNNTACCGACCCCCGGTAGGGAAAACCCGCATCAACATGCGGTATTGCAGGCACTTTAATATGATCGTCAGAGCCATGCAACTTCGCTGCAGCCGAACGACACCTGGGCATGGCCATTTCGCTGCAGGCAAGTCCTACCGACCTGCGAGAGGCCTGCTCCCACACCCGACCTGCGAGAGGCCTGCTCCCACACCCGTCATCACGCAACCAGGGTATCGAGGAAAGCGGTGCAGGCGGCCAGTACTGCCGCGGGCTGATCTTGGTGTGGAGAATGGGCGCAATCATCCAGCATATGCCGCTGTACCCGGCCCGCCACCTGTGACTCGATTGCCTCCAGTTGAGCGACGGTACCGTACTGATCATCGCGTCCCTGGAGCAGCAATATCGGCGCCGTGATGGCAGGCAGGTACTGCTCGATGTTCCAGTGGAAAAAATCCTCATGCAGCCAGATATCATTCCAGCCCCAGAAGGTCTCGCTCACGGAACTGCCATGGTAGCGCGAGAGCTTATTCGACAGTTCGGTCGTACGATACAACTCGGCTGCCTGGGCAATGCTCTTTACGCTCAACGGCTCTACAAATACGTGGGGCGCTAACAGCGCCAAACCTTTGATCCGATCATTCGATTCACTACCGGTATGAATAATAGCGATCGAGCCGCCATCACTGTGCCCAACCAATATGGCCGAGTTGATGGCGAAGGCATCCAGCAGCTTCGGCAATACAACCAGCGCTTCGTGGTGCATGTAATCGGGTTGCCGTGGCAAATCAGCGGGGCCGGAGTTGCCGTAGCCGGCCCGGCTGTAGTTGAGCGCACTGAGGCCGGTAGCAGCCGCCAGTTGCTCTGGAAAGTCGCGCCACATTCGGACACAACCGAGCCCCTCGTGCAGAAATACCAGAGCCGGCGCACTGACCGATGGCCCTGATCCCTGCCACTCGAATTCCAGAGTGCAGCCATCGACTTCCAGCATGCCGGAGCGGTCCGCCTGTGTCACCCTGACGCTCCAGCTCGCAATTTGAACCTGCGCACTTTACCGGTCGCCGTCTTGGGCAATTCATCGAGAAACTCTACCCACCTTGGGTGTTTGTATGCCGCCAGGTGTTCGCAAGCAAAACTCTTGAGCTGGTCAGCAACGGCCGCACGGGCCTGGCCAGGGTCTTTCAGTACCACGAATGCCTTGGGCTTGATCAAGCCGCCATCATCCGCCTGCCCCACTACCGCACATTCACAAACCAGAGGATGGCGCAGTAATACCGATTCGACCTCGAACGGCGAGACCCAGATTCCACCCACCTTCAGCATGTCATCGCCGCGCCCACAGTAGTGATAGTAGTTGTCCTTATCTACGACATATTGATCACCGGTGCGGGTCCAGGGCCCGACAAAGGTCCGGATAGTCTGCGCCTGCCGGTTCCAATAACCGGCCGCCGCGGACGGACCGGCGACCAGTAGCTCCCCGATCTGCCCAGCGCCGAGGGTATGACCCGACGCATCCACCAACCTGAGCTGGTAACCAGGGACTGCGGTGCCAGTGCTGCCGTAACACACCTGCCCCGGTCGATTGCTGAGAAAAGTTTGCAGCATCTCGGTACTGCCGAGCCCATCGACGATTGCTATACCCGACAGCGCCTGCCAGCGCCGGCCTGTCTCCTGTGGCAGTGGCTCGCCTGCAGAGACGCAAAGACGCAACGATGCCGGCAACTCACCTGCGATTTCCTCAAAGTCAGCCAGCAGTCTGTGGTAAAGCGTCGGCACGGCGCAGAATATAGTCGGGCAATGCTCGTGGATAACGTTATAGACCGTTTCTGGAGTTGGCCAAACTGCGCTCACCACGGAAGTCGCACCAACCGAGAAGGGGAAGGTCATCGTATTACCCAGTCCGTAGGCGAAGAACATTTTCGACGCCGAGAAGACCCGGTCATCCCGGTGAATCCCCAGCACACACTGGCCAAACAACACCGCTGTGTGAATCANGCTGCGGTGCATATGCAACACGCCCTTAGGTTGNCCGGTCGANCCCGAGGTGTANAACCAGAAGGCAATATCGTCCGCGGTNGTTGGNGCCNCCTCAAGCTCCACTGGTGCTGCCGCNATCAACCGTGACAAGTTGCTCTGGCCAGNCGCGCCATCNTNNGTCGTGATCANCCGGCACGACGATGAATGAGANNCTGCCGGTACAGCGAACTTGTCGGCAAGAGACCGCTCCACNANCAGTACTCGTGCCCGACTGTCGCNCAGNANCNNCATGNANNTCGGCCGAGTCAGGCGGGTGCTGACCGGCACCGGAACTGCACCGATCTTGATCGCGCCCCAGAAAACGGCGGCAAACTCTATGCCATCATTCAGGCAGAGCAAAATCCGCTGCTCCATCTGCACCCCCGCCTGGCGCAATACCTGCCCAGCCTGGTTGACGCGGCGGTAGAGTTCCCGGTAGGTGTAGCGGCCGTTATCGTCGACCAGGGCAAAGCGATCGCCACGCCCTTCGTGAATATTGCGGTCTATGAACTCCACCGCTGCGTTGTAGCGGCGAGGTACCTCAATCTGTGGCGGGTCTGCCGCAACATCGATCCGGGCCCATCGCTGTGGTCGACTCATTGAGGAGAATCTCGCATCACTTCACCCTGGGCCGCATTACCCAACCTCGTAGCGCCGGACCTACCGGCCCCTTGAGTCTTTGCCCGAGCGCCGTTGACACTCAAGGCTGGCGCAGACGAAAACGCTGGATCTTCCCGGTCTGGGTCTTGGGCAACGCATCGATGAACGTCACCGAACGCGGATACTTGTATGGCGCGATGGCTGCTTTAACGTGCTCCTGCAGTCGCCGTGCGGTTTCTTTTTCCGGCGCTACCCCCGGCACCAGTACCACGTACGCGGCTACAACCTGGCCGCGCTGAGGGTCCGGCAATCCGATCACACCACACTCAGCCACATCCGGGTGGGCAAGTAAGGCCCCCTCGACCTCCGGGCCGGCAATGTTGTAGCCCGAACTGATAATCATGTCATCGGCACGGGCCATGAACAAGAATCGGCCCTGGTCGTCGCGGACGAACGCATCACCAGTCAGGTTCCAGCCGTCGCGCACGTAGGCCTGTTGCCGTTCATCGTCGAGGTAGCGGCAGCCCGTTGGGCCGCGCACCGCGAGTTTGCCGATCTCACCGGGTCCAAGTTCGTTCATCTCCTCATCGACCACCATCGCCTGATAACCTCGGACGGGAACCCCGGTCACGCCTGCCGCCGCCTGATCGAGCCGGCTGCTGATGAAGATGTGCAACAACTCGGTGGTGCCGATGCCATCCAAGATCGGTACCCCGGTCTTTTCCCGCCAGGCTTCGAAAGTGGGTGCCGGCAGGGTTTCCCCGGCCGATACCGCAATGCGCAATGAAGAAAGATCAGCACCCTGGTCGATTGCTGCGAGCATGGCCCGGTAGGCGGTGGGTGCAGTAAAGCAGATCGTAGCCCGGTAGGTCTGAATGATCTCGATCAGGTTGGGTGGTGAGGCATCTTCCAGCAATGCCGCTGTCGCTCCGTGGCGCAGGGGGAAAATCGCCAATCCACCCAGGCCAAAGGTAAACGCCAGCGGCGGAGAGCCGACGAACACGTCCCCGGGCGTCACCGCCAGCACTTCCCTGGCGTAGCCGTCCGCTATGGCCAGCAAGTCACGGTGAAAATGCATGGTTGCCTTCGGCGTGCCGGTAGTGCCCGAAGTAAAGGCCAGCAAGGCTACGTCATCCCGGCCCGTATTGACCGCGTCGAACTGGACTGGCTTGTCGAGGGCTAGCCGGTCGAGTTCCGCATCGTGATTGGCAGTACCATCAAAACCGACTACTTTGTCGAGCAAGTCGCTGTCTTTGGCGCAGGCAATCAGTTCATCCATCATCCGGGTATCGCAAAGTGCTAGGCGTATCTCGGCCTTGTCCACGATCTGGGTCAGTTCACCAGCGCGCAGCAGCGGCATGGTATTGACCGCAACCGCACCGGCCTTGGTAACTGCCAGCCAGCAGGCCACCATGGCCGGATTGTTGCCCGAACGGATCAATACACGGTTGCCGGGAACCACGCCGTAATCGGCAGTCAATGCATGGGCCAACCGGTTGCTCCAGTCGGCCAACTCCTTGTACGTGCGGTGCCGGCCGTGCCCTATCAGGGCATCGTGATCACCAAAGCCTTGCGCCACCATGTGGTCGGTGAGTTCAACGGCAACGTTGAGGTACTCTGGATACTGGAATTCAGGCTGCTGCTGAAGAAAAACCGGCCATTGCTCCGGTGACGGCAAGTGGTCCCGGGGAAAGGTATCGATATGGGCCGAAGGTCCAAGTGCTTGCATGTGCTTGCTTCTCCTCGTCTGCGTCCAGCGCTGCCGGGTACTCTTTCCTCTCAGGCTCGTTCGAGGACCAGCGCCACTCCCTGGCCTACACCCACACACATCGTACACAAAGCGTACTGCCCTTGGGCTCGCTGCAGTTGGTAAAGTGCCGTCGTCGCCAGCCGGGCGCCGCTCATACCCAGCGGGTGACCCAGTGCGATGGCGCCGCCATTGGGGTTTACCTGCTCGGCGTCGTCAGCCAGTTGCAACTGGCGTACAACCGCGAGCACCTGTGCGGCAAACGCTTCGTTGATCTCGATAACGTCCATCTGCTGTAGCGACAGGCCCGTTTGTTCCAGCACCTTGGCCACTGCAGGCACTGGACCCACGCCCATCAGTCGCGGTGACACCCCGGCGCTGGCCATCCCCAACACCCGGGCCCGGGGCTGTAAACCGTGTTGGATGGCTGCACTTTCTGACGCCAGCACCAGTGCACAGGCGCCGTCGTTGATCCCTGCGGCATTGCCCGCAGTTACGCTGCCGCCATCCCGGAACGGCGCTGGCAAAGCAGCGAGGTTCTCCAGTGTAGTTTGCGGGCGGGGATGCTCATCCCGATCCACCAGCAGCGGCTCACCCCGGTGCCGAGGCACCTTGACCGGCACCAGTTCCTCGGCGAGACAGCCATTTTCGATGGCAGCCGCAGCCCGCTGCTGACTACGTAAGGCGAAAGCGTCCTGATCCACGCGGGAAATACCGTACTCGCTGGCCACATTCTCCGCTGTCTCCGGCATAGCGTCGGTGCCGTAGCGGCGCTCCATCTCGGGATTGATGAAACGCCAACCTATGGTGGTGTCGTAGATCTGTGCTTCACGGCTAAACGCGGTCGCTGCCTTGGGTAATACCAGTGGTGCCCGCGACATGGACTCGACGCCGCCGGCAATTAACAACTGCGCCTCACCCGTCCTGATCGCCCGGGCGGCTTGACCAACTGCCTCAAGGCCCGAAGCGCACAGTCGATTGAGCGTGACCCCGGGTACCTTGTCCGGCAGCCCTGCCAGCAATGCCGCCATACGGGCGACGTTACGATTGTCTTCACCGGCCTGATTGGCGCAGCCGTAGTAGACGTCTTCGGTCACTGCCCAATCAACCTGGGGACTGCGCTCCAGCAGCGCCTTTATCGGCACCGCACCGAGATCATCCGTGCGGACGGCGGCAAGCACCCCACCGTAGCGTCCTATCGGAGTACGTACCGCGTCACAGATATAAGCATCGACCATGATCGAACGCTATGCAGCACCGTTCCCGGTGGCGCTCACCTAGTGAGCGGCCTGATCCCGGTCACGCAGCTTAAACCGCTGGATTTTGCCGGTGGCCGTCTTCGGCAACTCATCAACGAACTCTATCCAACGTGGATACTTGAAAGGTGCCAACCGCTCCTTGACGAAAGCCTGCAACTCGCTGACCAGTTGTTCAGATACTGCCACGCCTTCGTGCAGCACCACAAAAGCTTTTGGTTTAACCAGACCTTGGTCGTCGTCTTTACCAACAACCGCAGCCTCGAGTACCCGACTCTCACCCAGCAATGCATTTTCGACCTCGAAAGGTGAAACCCAGATACCTCCCACTTTAAGCATGTCGTCGGTGCGGCCACAGTAATGGTAGTAGCCATCTTCACCGAGAAAATACTTGTCGCCCGAACGCGTCCACTCGCCCTGGAAAGTGTTGAGGCTCTTGTCCCGCTGATTCCAGTAGCATGATGCACTCGATGGCCCACAAACCAGCAGTTCACCGATCTCGCCCTTGGCCACCTCGGCATCGTGTTCATCCACGATCCGCAACTCATAGCCCGGCACCGGCTTGCCGGTTGTGCCGAAATTAACATCAGCGGGCCGGTTACTGAGGAAAATGTGCAGCATCTCGGTGCTGCCAAGCCCGTCCAGAATAGGGACATTGAAACGCCGCTCCCATGTGCGGCCGACTTCATCTGGTAGCGCCTCGCCAGCCGAGACGCACAGACGCAGATTGTTTGAGACCCGCGTACGATCGTTCGCGTCATCGGACAAGATGGCGCCGTACAAGGTAGGTACGCCATAAAAAATGCTGGCATCACATTGCTTTAGCCGATCTAACACTGCGTCCGGCGTAGGCCGCGCCGCCAGTAGCGCCGCAGTCGCACCCACATGCAAAGGAAAAGACATTGCGTTACCAAGACCGTACGCAAAAAACAACTTCGCTGCCGAAAATACGACGTCGTCCTCACGGATGCCTAGCACGCCTTTGCCGTATAGCTCGGCGGTCTGCACCAAGTTCGACTGGCGGTGGACGGCGCCCTTAGGAGTGCCGGTAGAGCCCGAGGTATAGAGCCAAAAAGCAGCGTCGTCGCAGGTGGTATCGGCTGGATTGACCATTGCCGAGGCAGTCGCCAACAGATCATCCAAAGATCGCTGCCCACTACCGGAGCCGCCACAAACTATCACATGCTCCAAGAAAGAGTGGCTTGCCAGGTGTCCGGCAAAACGGTCGTACAACGGAGCGCTGACTATCAGCGCCCGTGCCCGACTATCATTCAGCATGTACTGGTAATCACTCTCGGTCAGCAGAGTGTTGACCGGAACCGGAATGATACCGGCCTTGATGGCACCCCAGAACACGACCGGAAAGTCTATACTGTCGAGTTGACACAACAGTACTCTCTGTTCTGGCTCCAGCCCGAGCGCCACCAGCGCACCAGCTGCCTGACTCACCCGCTCGGCAAGTTCGGCATAAGTGTAACTGCCGTTGTCGTCAAGAAACGCTATCTTGTCACCACGTCCCTCATCCAGGTGGCGATCAACGAAATGGGTAACCGCGTTGTAGTTTCGCGACAACTCGACAGAGGACACGCTAGCTATGGTCATTTCCTCTCTCCTTGTTTTTCAGTCATCGGCTGGCTACAGCCCCGTCACTCAATCAGGAATCACTGCAGTCGCCTCGATCTCAACCTTCCCTCCTTCCTCAACCAGGCCTGCCACCTCTACCAGTGACATAGCCGGATAGTGCTGCCCAATCACCCTGCGGTAGGCATCACCAACTGCCCTAGACTGCTCCAGGTATTCTTGCTTATCGGTGACGTACCAGGTCATGCGGGTGATATGCTGCGGTAAGGCACCAGCCTCTGACAATACCGCCACTACATTTTTCAGCGCCTGCTCGACCTGGTGACTGAAAAGCTCGCTTTGAAAAGTCTCAGTCTCATCCCAGCCCACCTGCCCGGCCACGAACAACAACTGACCGCGGGCCAGTACGCCGTTAGCATAACCCTTTGGCCGGGGCCAGCCCGGCGGCTGCACAATTCTCATGCTATTGCCTCACTCTCATCGCTAGTTGCAAGATAATCCGCCATCACCTGCCGAACACTGTCCGGGATGGGGATCGCAGCCAGTGGCTCGCTCAACGTTACCCAAACCATAGTCAGCCGTGCGCTGACGCACAACTCGCCCCGGTGAAGCCCCTCAATAACCACGGTAAACGAACGGCTGCCCAGTTTCTGGACTCCCAAGGTAAAAGTAATTTGCTCACCAAGGTGATTCGCCCGGCTGAATTGACAGGCGCTATCGACCAGCGGGATGCCATTGCCCCATTCTTCGTGCAAACGATAGAATGGACACTGCAACGACTCCTCGAACCATTGTTCTACCACCTGGTTGAACATCTCGAAATAACGAGGATAGAAAACGATCCGCGCCCAGTCGACGTGCCGGAAACCGACGGTGATGTTGGTGGTGTATTTCACTGGCGAATTCCTCAGCAACCCACTGACTCTACCTGGCGTTGACCTTGGATGAAGCATAAGCGAGGTCACGCACTTCAAATTCCGACTCCAGGGCGCTGAGTTCGCTTTGTAACTCCACGACAGGCTCTTGATAAGGTTCTCGTTCACCCCGATAAAGGACCCCGACAAAGAAGTTATCGTCGGTCATCAGCCGCCGGGCTGCCCGAACCGGGTCCGAGGTCGGCTCCACCGGTGATGGGCGTACCTTTTTCTTCCAATGCCGCTGTTCAGGTTGAAACGTAAGGCATGGGCTTAATACCTGCACAAAAGAAAAGCCCGGGTGACGAATTGCCTCAACCAGGATAGTGGCGGTACCGCCAGGGTCACTGCTGGTAGCGCGGGCGAGAAAATTAGCGCCCGAACCCAACGCCAGCACCAATGGCAGAAAGGGGTTCATACCCGGCCCTCCCGGAGTTAGTTGGCCAAGGCTCCAGTCCGGTGCCGTCGTCGGTGAGGCCTGTCCCTTGGTCATGCCATAAACCTGGTTATCCATCACAATGTAAGTGAGGTCCGCGTTGCGCCGGCAGGCGTGCAAAAAATGGTTGCCGCCGATAGCAAAACCATCGCCATCGCCGCCGGCCACCAGTACTGTCAGTTCCGGGCGTGCCAGTTTGAGCCCAGTGGCAAGTGGTAATGCGCGGCCATGCACTCCGTGAAAGCCATAGGCGTTGAGATAAGCCGGTATCCGGGAAGAACAACCGATGCCTGAAACCACCGCCACCTGCTGTGGTGGTACCTGCAACTGAACAAGCGCCCGGGATATCGATGCCAGCACACCAAAGTCACCGCAACCCGGACACCAAATGGGTTTGATATCCGATTTGTAACATCGCGCGGAAAACTGCTCGACGGCTGCATCATTCATGGCTTGTTCCATTGTTCTAACTGGCAGGCGATCTCCGCCGCAAGGATCGGCAACGGCCCGGGCCGGCAGAAAAGCCGAGTGTCATCCGGTAAGTCATAGCATGATCTGAGGTACTTGTAGAACTGACCACCGTGGCTGTGTTCAACCACCAGCAGCCGGCTCACTCCATCTAATGCAGCTGCCATTCGCTCAGGCTGTTCTGGCGCCAGTAGCCGCAACGCGATCAACCGCAACCCGCCGTCAAACTTCCCGGAACACGCCAACTGTTCCCATGCTGCCCCAGTGGGTGCCCCCCAGGTGATAATAGCGGTCGAGCCGGCGCCTTGTATATCTGCCCAGTACTCACCGTAGTCAAAGCGGGTCAGTTTGTCCCGGCGTTTGTTCAGTTGCTGCAAATGATCGCCAGCCCGCACCGAAGGGATGCCAGCCTCATTGTGCTCAAGACCCTCAGCCGTGTACCGGCCCCCAGCCATGCCCGGCAGGCTCATGGGCGATACACCACTTGGCGTCAGCCGGTAGCGCTGGTAATTATCCTCGATCATCTCTGGAACATCCCGGGCAGCATCGGTGCCGGTAATTGCAGGCTTGTCATCTACTATCCGAGTCTGCCCAAGTGCCTGACTGGACAACACGATCGCCGGCGACTGTAAGCACTCAGAAAGATGCACAGCCCACTGGGTGGCGTTTAGACAATCGTTGACCGAGGTAGGGGCCACTACCAGATGTGGCGCATCCCCAGGCAGGCCGTAGAGCGCAATATTGAGGTCGGCCTGCTCCGACTTGGTGGGTATCCCGGTGGAGGGCCCACCGCGCATGACATTCACCACCACCGCCGGCACCTCAGCTGCTACTGCTAGTCCAATCGATTCCATCATCAAGGCGAAACCCGGCCCCGCGGTTGCGGTGATCGCGGGCACTCCGCCAAAGGACGCACCAATCACCTGGTTAATCGCAGCTAATTCGTCCTCCGCCTGGACGAATGTCCCGCCGATTTTAGGCAATGTCAAAGCCAACCACTCCAGAATCTCGGTAGCCGGGGTAATGGGATAGCCTGCCGCGAAGCGCACACCACCATGAAGTGCGCCCAACGCAGTTGCTTCATTGCCGGTAATCGACCAGCGCCCAGTGCAGGGTGCAGTCGGTAATGGCAACGATGCCAAACCATCGGCGGCCGGCGCGGCTGCAAACCCGGCATCGACACCCGCCATAGCAGCCTTGACCCGCTGGTCACCCTGGAACACCTTCTCTAAGGTGGCCTGGACGAACTGACGCGGTATACCTACCATTTGCACCGCAACACCCAAGGCAATCATGTTGGGCCGCCCCCCCTTGATTGTGCCGGCGAGCCGCTGCAGCGGCACCTCGACACAGCGAGCGGCGCTGTCACCGATGCTGGCGGGCGCTTGTCCTAATTCCGGATCACAGACGACCAGACTGTTGCCGGTGAGGGATATCTCATCACCGAATCGATCGATGTTTTTCCAGTCGATCGCCAGCAATAGATCGCAATGGGCAGGCTCTGAGGTAATGGGCTCTGGTGACAGACAGATCATCGCCGCGACCTCGCCACCGCGGATCTGGGGTCCGCTGGAGCGCACCATGTGCGCATACCAACCGGTCAGCCCGGCCGCTTCCAACAGTGCGTTGCCCACCGTCATCACACCTGCGCCGCCACTGCCAGCCACCGTAATCGACAACCTTTTCTGGGCCATGGATCTGCTTGAGCCGCTCACCAACCTGAACTATCTTGCATTATGGGCAAAATGTGCAATATATTACACATTATTATTTAATGTGTATAGTTCCACAGGTACTCGATCACGGCGTCTTCATTTAAGGACCGCCATGGCCCCAGGGGGCCGCTTCGGCTGCCAGGGAATGACCGACATGACAACGACCCAACTGAGCCTACCATGACCGAGCATCCTTACCACTGGTTATTTACCGGGGTCAACCAACCCCTGCAACGAGCACCGTTGGAGTTGATGGCACCCGGCCCTGGAGAGGTCACCGTAGAAATTGCCGGCTGCGGGGTATGTCATACTGATCTTGGCTTTTATTACGATGGCGTAAAAACCAATCAGCCCTTACCACTGGTCCTCGGGCACGAGATTAGCGGCCGAGTCATCGAAGCCGGCCAAGGCGCGAGGGACTGGCTGAACCGCTCCGTCATCATCTCGGCAGTCATACCCTGCGGCGAGTGCGATCTGTGTGGCCGTGGCAAAGAGACCATCTGCCAGACTCAGAAAATGCCCGGCAACGACATCGATGGCGGCTTCGCCAGCCATATCCAGGTGCCAGCAAATGGACTTTGCGAAGTCGATCCTGTCAGGCTGGAACAGGCAGGATTAACTCTACCCGACCTCGCCGTCGTAGCCGATGCCGTGACCACGCCCTACCAGGCAGTACTACAGGCCGATATCCAGCCCGGTGACCTCGCAATCGTGGTCGGCACGGGTGGCGTTGGCGGCTATGCGGTACAGATCGCCAGTGCCCAGGGTGCACAAGTTGTCGCAATCGATGTCGATGTTGCCAAGCTTGAACAACTTATGGACCACGGAGCCGGCATGACCGTCGACGCCGGCAACATCCAGGGCCGGGAAGTGAAAAAAGCCATTCGTGATTTTGCGGCCACTCAGGGACTGGCCAAAACCGAGTGGAAGATTTTCGAGTGCTCCGGTACAACCGCCGGCCAACAAACTGCTTATGGCCTGTTAACCCACGGTGCGACATTGGCCGTAGTCGGCTTCACCATGGAGAAACTGGAACTGCGCCTGTCCAACTTGATGGCTTTCCATGCCAAGGCACTTGGCAACTGGGGCTGCCCACCGTCTCTGTATCCGGCAGCACTGGACCTTATCCTGAACGGCAAAGTAGCACTTAGCCCCTTCATCGAGCACCACCCGCTCGATGATGTCAACGGCATCTTTGAGGCCGCCCACGAACACCGCCTGAGCCGGCGGGCAATACTGATTCCATGAACTGAGGTAGGCATAATGAATGACACGATTGCATCCATAGTGGCGCAGACAGCGCCCGAAGTGCTGGTGGATCATAACCGCACCGGCGATATCCCGACGCAAGGCGTTTTGTATGAAAAACGGCCAGCCCTGACTACCCAAGGGGAACCGGTCGAAGACCTGTATAACGCCTGGATCACACTGGATAACCTGGCCCAATACAACTCTTACACCACCGAGATGGTCAAGGGTGCAATCAGCGCCTTTGGCAAGGCTTCCAACTCCCGCGATGTCAACGCAGTAGTATTTACCGGCAGCGGCAACAAGGCCTTTTGTACTGGCGGCAACACCAAAGAGTACGCCGAGTATTACGCTGGCAACCCACAGGAATACCGGCAATACATGCGGCTTTTCAACGACATGGTCTCGGCCATTCTTGGCTGCGACAAGCCAGTCGTCTGCCGGGTCAACGGCATGCGCATAGGTGGTGGCCAGGAAATCGGCATGGCCTGCGACTTCTCCATTAGCCAGGACCTTGCTCTGTTCGGCCAGGCCGGTCCCAAGCACGGTTCTGCAGCCATCGGTGGCTCAACCGATTTCCTGCCGATCATGATTGGCAGTGAACAGGCGATGGTCTCCGGCACTTTGTGTGAGCCATTCTCGGCCCACAAAGCCTATCGCCTGGGCATCTGCCACGAGATTGTGCCGGCGCTCAAGATAGACGGCCAATATGTGCCTAACCCCATGGCTATTACTGACCGTATGTTGGACGAGTTTGGCCGCATCATCCACGGTGAGTTTCGCCAGGGTGCAGAAAGAGAAAAGGCCAAGCAACTACTCAAAACAGGAGAGGTCGATCTTACAGCGCTGGATCAGAAAGTTGAAAACCTGTGCACCAAGTTGTTGTTCACTTTCCCGGAATGCATGACTAAAAGCGTCGAGGAACTGCGCAAACCCAAGTTGCAGGCATGGAACCGCAACAAAGAGAACTCCCGGGCATGGCTGGCGCTGAACATGATGAACGAGGCCCGAACCGGATTCCGGGCTTTTAACGAAGGCACTCGAGAGAGCGGTCGGGAAATCGATTTCGTCGCTCTGCGCCAGGCACTGGCCAAGGGTACGCCCTGGACCCCACAGTTGATCGAGGGCCTGATGCCAGGTCACGACTGATGAGTGCCTGTCCGGTAAAGACATCACTGGAGCGTGACGGCAGCCTGCTGCACTTGCGCCTGGCTCGGCCGAAAGCCAACATCATCGACGCAGCTATGATCGAGGCCCTGCAATTGGCTTTTGACCAGAGCACCGATAATCCGGATCTTCGTGCAATTCTGCTTGACGCTGAGGGGCCGAACTTTAGTTTCGGTGCCAGTGTCGAGGAGCATCTACCGGACCAGTGCGAGAAGATGCTCAAGGATCTGCATCAGTTGGTTGTGTGCATGCTCGAATCCCCAGTACCGGTGTTGGTGGCCGTGCAGGGACAATGCCTTGGTGGCGGGCTCGAGCTTGCCTGCAGTGGCAGCCTGTTATTCGCCACGGCAGACACTTCGCTGGGTCAGCCCGAGATACAACTGGCGGTGTTTGCGCCTGCTGCATCCTGCCTGCTGCCCGAACTCATCGGCCGAGCTACGGCCTGTGATCTGCTGCTGTCGGGGCGCTCCATCAGTGGCGCTGAAGCGAAGTCCTTAGGGCTGGTATCAAGCCTCGGTGACAATCCACAGGAGTTGGCGCTGGAATACTTCGACCAACACCTGGCCGCGCACAGCGCCAGCAGTCTACGGCTGGCACTGCGGGCTGCCCAGGCTGGTCTGGCCGAGCGGGTACGGGCCAAGCTCGCTATTGTGGAAAGAATCTACCTGGACGAGCTGATGGCAACTCACGATGCTGTTGAAGGGCTGCAGGCGTTTGTCGAAAAACGCCCCGCCAACTGGGAAAACCGTTAACTGCCCCGCGCCTGCTGNTAAGCGCNNGTGCCACACCGCTAAANATGAGCGACCTGCTTGATTTGCGCGGACGGACCGCGGTAGTCACNGGGGCCGGCCGAGGCATTGGCCAAGAAATNGCCGTCCTGCTGCGCCNCCATGGCTGCTCAGTGCATGTTTTCGACCTCGACCCAGGCAGCGAACCGATAGACAGCGATTACGTTTTTCACCAGGTTGACGTCCGTGACCCAACATCGATCGANCAGGCCGTCGCCGCCCTGCCGGCAGAC
Organism: Acidiferrobacteraceae bacterium; assembly: GCA_002729195.1. Lineage (GTDB taxonomy): Bacteria > Pseudomonadota > Gammaproteobacteria > Arenicellales > UBA868 > UBA12578. The sequence continues at coordinate 8,169 of PBTT01000021.1, read as the reverse complement.
ACCTCCTTGCTGGTAAATAATGCTGGCATTACCCGCGACCGAACGCTGGCCAAAATGAGCGATAGTGAATGGCACGAGGTGCTGGCCGTCAATCTGACCGGGGCTTTCAACGTGATTCGGGCAATCACGCCGCTNATGCGAGAAGCAGGCCATGGNCGAATCGTCAATGTCACTTCTATCAATGGCCTGCGCGGNAAGTTCGGGCAAACTAACTACAGCGCTGCTAAAGCCGGGCTGGTGGGCCTGACCAAGGCTGCGGCCCGTGAACTGGGNCCTCGTAACATAACCGTGAATGCTGTTGCACCAGGCATGGTNCTGACGCCCATGTCCCGCGAGTTGCCACCAGAGATCATCGAACGCTCCCGCGCTGAAGCCGTCCTCAACGATCTTGCCAAGCCGGCCGATGTTGCTTACGCGGTCCTGTTCCTGCTCTCTGATGCCGCCCGGATGATCACCGGCGAGGTACTGCGGGTCGATGGCGGCCAGTACATCTAGTGCCTATATCGGCTCAGGCGGACTAGATCTAACGAGAGCTTAGTCAGTAATGGTAAATACGCACTCGACCATCAGCGGCCAAGAAGAAGTGTTCCTGGCGAGGCTCGGCCACAAAATCCGTAACCTGCGGCTACGGATGGGNATAACCCGGGAGCAGTTATCGCGCTACTCNGATATCTCAACCCGCTACCTGGCACAAATCGAAACTGGCAAGGGTAACCCTTCCATCAAGCGGCTGCGCCAGCTTGCAGCCGCCATGCAGGTACCACTGTCCGAGGTTGTCTGCACCGAAGATGTACAGGACCGGCAACGCGGCCTGCTGTTGGAGCGTCTGGCCACACTCGACGATGATCAGTTGCAGCAAGTCAGCGACTTCATCTCCAGCAAGATAAACGACCAGCCGCGCAAAAGTGGTGGTATTGCTCTGCTCGGCGTGCGCGGCGCTGGTAAAAGCGCATTGGGCCTTGCGCTCGCGCAAAGAACGGGTCGGACTTTCATCAGGCTGACCGAGGAAACGGAAGAGGACGCCGGCATGTCTGCAGACGAGATTCATGCACTGTCGGGTCAGGCCGCCTACCGGCGGGTGGAGCAACGGGCCCTCGAGCGCATTCGCCAGCAGCACGAGGGCATCNTCCTCGAGACCGGCGGCGGCATCATCAACAACCCGGCAAGTTTCAACTATCTCCTCGCCAACTATGTCACCATCTGGGTCCAGGCCCGGCCGGAAGACCATATGCAACGGGTACTGGCACAAAAGGACTTCCGCCCGATGGGCGGCAACCCCGAGGCACTTGATGACCTGCGCCAGATCTTAGCTGAAAGAGAGCTGTACTACCGCCAGGCGGACGCCATGGTNAACACCAGCGAGTTGTCAGAACAGGCCTGCGTGGCACAGCTGCTGGCAATCGTTGAGCAGTACTTTGGAGATGTCGGCACAGCCGTTTTGACTGACAGGGGAGAGTGCTGATGAACATCAGCCAACGGGTTGAGCGCTTGTGCCGGCGGCTGCACGAAGAGCCGCAGTACTCGACCCAGGGCGCGACCCTGTTTGCTGACCTTGAGCGGCGCGAAACCAGCCGGCGCTACCTGTCACGCGAGGTCCTCGAGAACTTCCTTGGTGGCCGCGGGGCCAATATGGTGTTGCTGTACAACTTGCTGCAGGAGGGCCTGGATCCGCTGGATCCACAAGTACCGTTGATCTTTGGCGCCGGCGTNCTGACCTCGCTNATTCCTGGCGCACCGCGCGGCAATGTAAGCGGTATTGCNCCGGACAGCGAGGCCATACTCGACAGCAACGCCGGTGACTACTTTCCCTCNTACATGCGTCGGCACGGCATTGATCACATCGTACTTTACGGGCGNTCGNCGGGCTGGACCATGCTGAAGTTGGAGCAGGACACGGCCGAGTTTCTCGATGCAAGCACCTATCAGGGCCTNGANAACATTGCCCTGACCGCAGCAGTCGAGCGCGACTTTGACTGCCGCGAAGGCCGCAATATGGCCATGGCCCGGATCACCCGCGCNGGTGAGAACCNAGTTCTGTGNGCTGGCATCATGGCNGGGCCGAAGTCAATTTGGGCTCGCGGTGGTGGCGGCGCCAAAATGGGGTCACTCGGACTCAAGGCTATCTTGNTTCTCGGCCGGGTACCGGAGCAANCCGTAGACAACGATTACCGGGCGGCGAGCAAGGCCATCGGCCGCAAGATACTCAGCACTAGCGTCACCAGCAAGGTGTTGAAAAAGGTCGGCACACCGTTTCTCTATAAACCCAGCAGGTTGCTGGGTGCATTGGGCACCCGTAACCACCAGCAGACCAGTTGGCATGACACCCTGGACGCTGAGCGCTTTGACGACTACCGTGACGGCATGGCGGGATGCTACAAGTGTCCGGTCTATTGCCGGGTTCTAAACCGCCTACCACAAACATCCGACCAAACAACGGCTGACACCGGCGATCAGCGCTGGTCGCACGGTGATGGCCCGGAATACGTCACCGTCGGCAAGTTTGGCCCGGACCTCGGGATAGACCGGCCGGAACACGTTGTTCGCTTTAACAACATTCTTAACGATCTTGGTCTGGACTCGGCCAGCACCGGCAGCGCCATTGCCTGGGCCATGGAGCTGTACCAGCGAGGCATACTTTGCGCTGCCGATACCGATGGGCTGAAACTGCATTGGGGCGACAGCGCACTGATCGAGCGCCTGTTGTTTATGACTGCCGAGCGTAGCGGCTTCGGCGATACCATCGCCGATTCCGGCAAAGCGGTGGCACGCGGCAAGTACCCGGCCGCGGCGCTTGATTACCGCATGGCATCCAAGGGTCTATTCCAGTCGGATCCCCACGACGCTCGCATCATAAAGGCATTCGCGTTGGGGCTGGCAGTGGCAACGCGCGGCATGGACCACCTGCGCAACCGGGTCACAATGGAGATTAACGCGCGTATCAACGACGATCCAGAGTTCAAGCGCAAACTCTACGGCGGTGAGGTAGCGGCCCGACCTAACGACTACAGCGGCAAAGAGTACGCCGTGGCCCGCTGTGAACGGGTCTTTGCGAGCGGTGACGCTGTCGGCATGTGCCGGTTCAATACCTGGCTGTTCAATTCACCCAGCCTGCCCGATTGCGCTGACTTTGCCGGCCAACTACAACGTCTTACCGGGATGGATATTTCCACTGAAGCTGTCGAGTCGGCCGGCGCTAATATCAACGCACTGGAGCGGCTACTTAACCATCGCCTCGGCCTGGGCCCCGCTGACGATACTCTGCCGCTGCGCTGGTTCGAGGAGGGTGTCAGCGATGGACCCTACCGCGGCGAGCGGATAGACCCTGAAGAATTCGCAGCCCTTAAGACGCGTTTTTATGAAGTTGCCGGCCTGACGACGGCGGGATTGCCACAACCGCACTGGCACCAGGCACTGGTCCGCGCGGCTACCGGTTTCGCAGTCACAGTGGATTTTCCACAAGATGCCGACCATCCGGCCGAATCGGTCCTGCTGGACGAGCCGGTCGCTGATCTGGCCGAGTTGCGCTGTGCGCTGACACGGCGCTTTCCGGTTCTGGCCGGACGGCTCGATGACGAATTATCCCTTGCTGTTCTCAACGGACAGACCATCATGTCCGGCGAGCCCACCACCCGCGTGCATGATGGCGACCAGGTCTCATTTATTCATGCAATAAGCGGCGGCTGAAGCTACCTTGGTTGCGTCCACCCACGGGCGGTGGCACGCGGCAAGCACCACAACTAGCACGCTCAAGGTGTTTGTGCGGCGGCGTCAATCATAGCCAGTACGGCGCGTTCCAGGACCTCGTCGATCAACGCCTCGGTCATAACAGTGGACAAGGCGATCAACCCGCGAGGGGCGATAAACAGTCCGTGGTTCAACGCCGCCAGGTGAAAACGGGCGGTCAGTTCCTGGTCATTGCGCTCACCGTAGGTAGTGGTTGCCTGCTCCGAGAAAAAAAGGTTCATGATCGAACCGACATGATTAATCGAAAGCGGTAGCCCCGCCTCGGCGGCACCGTGTACCAGTCCTGCTTTCAGTTTCTCGGCTAGGGCTTCCATGTGAGCGATCCGCCCGGCGGTCAACTCTTTGACCGAAACCACCCCGGCTGCCATAGTGACTGGGTTGGCATTGAAGGTGCCGGTGTGAAAAATGCGCGGGCTGACTGGGTCGAACATTGCCAACAACTCCCGACTGCCGCCGATCGCACCGACCGGAAAGCCGCCGCCAATCAGCTTGCCAAACACGGTCAAGTCTGGCGCCATCCCAACTAGTTGCTGAACGCCGCCAAATGCCAGCCTGAATGTCAGCACCTCGTCGAGCACGAACAGCGCGCCAGCATCACGAGCTGCTTGCTGAACTCCATTTAGAAATGCACTGTCCCCTGGAATCACGCCAGAAGCGCCCATTACCGGCTCGAGGAATACTGCGGCTATGGACTGCCCCTGCTCTGACAGGATCTGCTGAAACGCCGCCAGGTTGCCGTACTCTGCAATGCAAGTCAGCGGACCCTCGCGACCACCAAACCCCGTTTCGAACTCCATCAGGGAGCCGTGGTATCCACCCCGAGCCATTAACAGTTTGTCACGCCCGCTGTGCTTGCGGGCAATCATCAATGCCAGGTTGCCGGCCTCAGTACCTGAATTGGTGAACCGCACCTGCTCGACTGCAGCGACCCGCTCGGCCAGCAACTGAGCGAGGTATATCTGACTTTCATTGTTGCCGACCCAGCAGGTGCCCCCGGCGGTTCGCGCAAGCACTGCTTCCAGAATAGGCGGGTAAGCATGGCCATGCACCAGTGCCGTATAGTTACCCAGCAAGTCTATATAGTGGTTGTCGTCCAGGTCCCNCAGATAACACCCTTCACCACGAACGAATGTCAGCGGGTAAGGGTTCCAATAGCCGGCCTGCCGGGAGTTGCCCCCGGGCAGCCACTTGCCGGCTTCACTGAACGCGCTGGCACTGGCGGGGGTCCGCTCGCGGTAGCACTTTTCAATTAATTGCTGTTGCATCCGGTCTGCCGCTGCACCATCACTAACCACCGGACAGCGGCATGGCCTTTAGTCTTGTGAGGCCTGCCCACGAACCGCCCCGCTGGCGACATATTAAAATCAAGCTGCCTTGGCCACCAACTCCTCGCTGCCGCCAGAAGTATCGGTCATCATCAGCGGGCCAACCACCTGTTCCACCCGCTCGAGGAACTCACCCTGACGCAGGCGCCGGGCAATCTCTTCTAGATAATCGATGATAACGGTATCGTAATCCAGGTAGGGCACCGTTTCCCGGGTTGCCTCGTACAGCGCCCGCGACGCCGGACCCAGGCGGTCGGCACCACGGATGTCGGCCGCGTGAGCACCGCACATCAGTTCGAAGGCCAGTACATAGTTGGTATTGCGGATTACTTTGCGCGCCTTGCGCCCGGCAATCAGGCCAAAACTGACGACGTCCTGAAAATCTGCGGTTGAGGGTATCGACTGCACTGATGCCGGCAAGCACAGGGTCCGGTTCTCGGCCACCACCGACGAGGTCATGAACTGTCCCGGCATAAANCCCATCCGCAGGCCAGTATCGTTGGCAACCAAAAACGGTGGCAGTCCCACGCTGTGGCTGGCATCCATGAAGCGGTCGATGCGCCGATCGCTGACCACGCTGACGGTGGTCATCACCGTCGCGATATTGTCCATGGCGAGAGACAGGTACTGACCCTGGAAATGGCCATTGTGAATGAAAGTATCGTACTCGGTGAATATGAGCGGATTGTCATTGCTGCTGTTGATCTCACGGTTAACGATGTCTCGGGCGAATTGGAGTCCGTCACGGCAAGGACCGATCAGTTGCGGTGTGCAGCGAAGTGAATACGCATCCTCCACCGGGATGTCAGCCGCCTGGATGTTGTTGTTCTTTTTCAACAGCTTCTGCAGATTCTCCGAAACTTCCTGTTCGTTCAGCACCAGGTCACTGCCCTCAAGCAATTTGCTCAAGTTGTACGCAGTAGCATATTGCCCGGGGTGGTATTTCTGCCGGTGGACCCGCAAATCAAACGGATTGGCACGCCCCAGCAGAGTCTCAATCGACAGCGCCGCCAACGCATCTGACTGCTTAATGGCAAGGCTGGCCTCAAAAACGTTGCTACTGGCAATACTGGCCATACAGGAGGTGCCGTTGATCATCGACAAACCCTCCTTGGCATTAAGCTTCATCAGCGGGATACCGGCCGCCGCCATCGCTGCGCCACCGTCCATGAGCTTACCCTGGTAATGGGCCTTCCATTCGCCAATGGCAACACAGGCAATGCACCCAAGTGGTCCGAGGTCGCCACTGGATCCCAGTGAGCCCTGTTCCGGTATGCACGGCACCACCCCCCGGTTGATCATCTCCAGATAGATCTTGAGGTTTTCGGGCTTGATGCCGGAGTAGCCCCGGCACAACGAATTGACCCGAGCAATCATGGTGGTTCTGACCAGTTCGTCGGGAAAAAAAGTACCGACGTTGGTCGATACGCTACGAATCAGGTTTTGTTGGAACTCACGGTCGTTGCCTTTGGGCAACAAGTAGTTGACCAGCCCGCCGCAACTGGTATTGACACCATAGATGACCTGCTCTTCATCAGCCCACTTTTCGACCAGGGCCCGACATTGTTCGATCTTGGGCCAATTGCCAGGTTGAATAGAAATGCCGATCGAAGGGTCACGGCCGGCCTCAACCAATTCTTCCACTGAAAGGTCCTGGCCATCTAGAACCAGTGTCCCGCTGCTAATCGCCATTGCGTTTCTCCTGTTACGGCCGCCCCGGCAGGCGCTATCCCGGCACGGTGGTCTGTCAAACCCATGGTCGAAGCGAAAATAGACCAGGGGAGCATTACCAGCAATTAGACTACGAAAACCCGGCAATTTAGTTCGTTTTTTTGTGGTATTAACCGGACAAGTAGCAATTTTCTATTTGATTTTTGGTGTGTTTAGCAATTATATTGCCGATTACTCGTGGTCGATCATTCAGCGCAGCGGCGGCGGCCCGCACCCTTGATCAACGAGCACAAAAAATCGGTTTCCTGCCTCTTGTCTCAAGCGGCTCGGAGATCGGCCGCAACCCCGGAAACGGGCAAGCCACAGTGCCGGCCAGTAAGCGGCACTAGAAGCTGCCAGCCAACGACCCGACACAAACGAACAATCAACGATGCTGAAACTTGACCGCTACGAGCGCGCCATCTTGACCACGCTACAGTCACACGGGCGCATTTCCAATCGTGATCTGGCCCAGAAGGTGGGCCTGTCGCCGTCACCGTGTTGGCGCCGACTGCGGGAGCTGGAGNAGCGCGGCATCATTCGCGGGTACTCGGCATTGCTCGACACCGAACAGCTTGGCTTCACGCTACGCGCTTTTGCCCACATCTCGCTGGAAAACCACCACCCGGAGACCGTGGCCCAGTTCGATGACGCGGTATCAGGCTGGCCGGAGATCCTCGAGTGCTACATGACNAGCGGCGACTATGACTACATGCTGAAGATAGTGGTGNCCGACATGGACGCATTCGAGACCTTCCTCACCACCCGACTGCTGCAGGTACCTGCGATTCGTGCGGTCAATACTTCTTTCGTGCTGCGGCCAAAAAAATACACCACCGCTCTGCCGCTCGAGTAAGTGACGCTACCAACCCGAGAACGAGCCTCACAGGATCAGCACTTCCTCACCCGGCTTTGTGGCGTAGAGTCGCTCGACCAGAGTTGCGCGGCGCTCGAGCACGGCGCGCTGGTTAATGTAGCCCTTGTCGGTCACTTCGTTGGCATCGATTTGCGGCGGCTCACTCATCAGCATGACGCGGTGAACCCGGGTACTGGAGCCACGCTGATTCGCGTTGTACGCCTGTAGTCCTGCCACCAGTTTCGTTGTTACCGCTTCATCAGCAACCAGTTCCTGCAGCGGCAATTCGTCGGTGGCACCAGCCAAGTTGCGGCAGGCCGCGAGGTTCGGCCAGGCCAGCAAGCCGATCCAGTCGCGGTTGGCACCAGTGACCACGGCATCCTGCATTACCGGTGAGGCCGCCGCAATGACCGCGATTCGCAGCGCCCCGACTGCTACCCAACTGCCACTGCTTAGCTTGAAATCCTCGGCTAAGCGACCGTCAAACAGAATTCCCTTGGCAGGATCATTTGCATCAACCAGCCTGCCTGCATC
>PBTT01000020.1 GCA_002729195.1 Acidiferrobacteraceae bacterium | reverse complement strand
AACCTGTTAAGGAGAAACTCCAAAACCCATGGACTTTGCCTACTCCCCCAAAGTGGAAAAGTTGCGCGCTCAAGTTCAGCTCTTTATGAGCGATCACATCGTGCCGCGCATCGGCCAGTGGCANGCCGAGGTCCGGGCCGNATCCTACCCGGTGTCGTTTATGGAGGATTTAAAGGCGCTGGCTCGTGAGCAGGGCCTATGGAACCTCTTCCTGCCGGGCCTGAAACCCGATGAGCCAGGCACCAGACTAAGCAACCTCGAGTACGCACCGCTGGCCGAGCTCATGGGTCGGGTCGCCTGGGCCTCTGAGGTGTTCAACTGCAGCGCGCCCGATACCGGCAACATGGAGCTGCTGCACATGTTCGCATCACCCAAGCAGTACCAGCAGTGGCTGGCGCCGCTGCTAAATGGCGAGCTCCGCTCAGCCTTTGCCATGACNGAACCCGATACCGCCTCATCGGATGCCTCCAACATCCAGACTCGTATCACCCGCGACGCTGATGATTATGTGATCAACGGGCGCAAATGGTTCATCACCAATGCGGCACATCCAAACTGCAAGCTGCTGATCGTGATGGGCAAAACCAATCCCGACACGGATACCTACAACCAACAGAGTATGGTGTTGGTGCCGATGGATGCCCCGGGTGTCACTGTCGTGCGGAATATTCCTGTGATGAACCACCATGCCCCGGAAGGCCATTGCGAAATCACCTTTNCCAACGTACGGGTACCGGTTAGTAANCTGCTCGGCGAGGAAGGCTCGGGTTTCACCNTGGCCCAGGCGCGGCTGGGCCCGGGGCGCATCCANCACTGCATGCGCTCTATCGGTGCGGCCGAACTGGCGCTAGAACTGATGACCCGCCGCGTGCAAGAGCGCAAGACCTTCGGNCGCTACCTGCACCAACACGGCACCGTGGCCGAGTGGATATCGCGCTCGCGCATAGAGATCGACCAGGCCCGGCTGCTGGTACTGAAAACCGCCTGGATGATCGACCAGCACAGTGCCAAGACGGCACGCAAGGAGATCGCCATGATCAAGGCGCTNGTGCCGATGCTGCACACCACGGTGCTCGACCGGGCNATGCAGGCGTTCGGGGCCATGGGTATCAGCCCGGACACGCCGCTGGCCGANCACTGGACCTGGGGCCGAGCGCTGCGTTACGCCGACGGCCCCGACGAGGTGCACCACCGTGCCGTCGCCCGACTCGAGATCAAGGACAGTACTGAGCGCCCGTCTATACTCGACGCCTACCTGACCCCGTTCGAGCCGGACTGAGTGGGCGCGATCCCTGCGCTGCCGGCAATACCATTGACCCTCAAAAAACGCCTCTTTCCCGCACGCTCGCGCTTCTTCCCCGGGCAGCGCTGGGCCAACATCGGCCTGCGCACCGTGCACCTGGTCGGCATCACTGTGCTCGGAGCGTCCTTGCTGGCAATCGAAGGCCAGCACTTGCGGCAAGGCGCGGCCCTTGCTGTCCTGGCTTCCGGCCTCGGCCTGGCCGCGCTGTACACCTTTTCGAACGGTACCTGGCTGATCCAACTGAGCGGCCAGGCGGTGATCGCCAAACTCGCCCTGGTAGCGGCCATGATCATCTGGCCGGCATGCGCGCTGGTGCTTTTTTTTGTGGTGATCGGACTCTCGACCATGATCTCACACGCCCCGGCATCAGTTCGCCACTACTCACTTTACCACCGTCGGCGCCTCGATCACCTGTACTGAGTGCCGGGTAGTGCGCCCGGGGACCGCCATTGCGTGTTCGACTTAAACCTCGTTATCAGCGGGTGCTGCCGATGATGCCATCAGCATAGCCAACGGGTCCGCCATTTCAAACCGCTGTTGCGTCGCGGGGAAACACNACCAAGTGATCGACTTCGAGGCGAACCGANACTTCGTCGCCGATAGCAAAATTCGCGTGGCTGGGAAAAAGTGCCANCAACGTAATATTGNTGCTGGTGCNCAGCGTGTACATGATCTCTGCCCCTTTGAAGGCCCGGCGAGTAACCCGCGCCTGGATNGGTCCTTGCGAATCATGTATCACATCATCGGGCCGGATCAATACTTCAACCGGGGTGTTGGCTGGCCAGTCGAGTATTGCTTCGCTGTCCAGATCACCCAGCACCGTAACAACCCGGCTGGCTGAACGCAGTTCCCCGTCAAGAAATACGCCATTACCGATAAAGTCAGCTACAAAATGGTTCTTCGGGCGGTGATAAAGGTCATAAGGAGTATCCCACTGCACAATAGCGCCCTCGACCATGACCCCGACCTTGTCACCCAGGGCAAAAGCGTCATTCTGGTCGTGAGTCACCATCACGCAGGTAATGTCGTTTTCCTTGAGGGTATCNGCAACTTCCTGGCCCATGCGCTCGCGCAGTTCNAGATCNAGNCTGGAAAACGGNTCGTCCATCAACAGCAATAGTGGCTTGGGCGCCAGTGCCCGAGCCAAGGCAACACGCTGTTGCTGACCACCGGAGAGTTCGTGGGGGTAACGGTTCGCATGATGGCCCAACCCCATGCGCTCGAGCATGTCAGCTACCGCTTCACGCTTTTCAGCCGTTGAAAACTCGCGCAAACCTGAAGCGATGTTCTGCTCAACCGACAGGTGTGGAAACAACGCATGATCCTGAAACACCATNCCAACCCNCCTTGCCTCGGGTGGCACCATCGAGCCGGGCNCNGAAACCTCCTGATCGTTAACGAAGATACCGCCAGTCAACACAGGATGGAAACCGGCAATGGCGCGTAACACGGTCGTTTTTCCGCAGCCACTNGGNCCCAGCAGGCACACCTGCTCACCGCGGTTNACAGTCAGGCTGAGATCAAAGACGGCACGCTCCAGGGCGTAGTTGCAGGAGATGTTGCGAATCTGGAGCAGCGGGCGGGCTGCCGCTGAAGCGGGATCACGTGGTCTTGCTTGTGGCGCAGCCATTGTCTAGCCCTGCCCTGCCGGGTTACCCGACGTCAGCCTGGAGCGGGCAATCATCCGGCTCAGCACCAAGACTGGAATCAACCCAACCACAACGATGGTGAGCGATCCCAGCGCCGCCTCTCCCAGCATCTCGTCAGAGGCAAACTGGTAAACATGGGTTGCAAGCGTTTCGAAATTGAACGGACGTAATAATAACGTTGCCGGAAGTTCTTTCATGCAGTCAACAAATACGATCATGACTGCGGTCAGCATACCACCGCGGATCAACGGCACATGGTAGCGCAGCAGGGTCTGCCCTGCCCGGTAACCCAGGGTGCGGGCCGCCATATCCATCGACGGGGAGACTTTCTCCAGGCTGGATTCGACCTGCCCCAGTGCCACCGCCAGGAACCGGACCACATAAGCAAACAATACTGCAACAACCGTGCCGCTCAACAACAGCCCCGAAGAAATCCCAACAGTCCGACGCAACAGTGCATCCAGCGCGTTATCAAAGGCGGCAAACGGCACCAGGATGCCAACTGCCAGCACCGCACCCGGTACCGCATAGCCCAAGGCGGCGATGCGGGTGGCAAAGCCGAGAACTCGTCCACCATTAAGGCGCCGGCTGTAAGCGATAAACAGCGCGACCAACAGCGCCAGCAATGCGGCCGACGCTGACAGCAAAAGGCTATTGAGAGTATAGGTCTGAAAAGCCGGTGTCCACGACCGCTCAAAATAGACAATTGCAAGCCGCCCCAGCACCAGGACCGGAACAACAAATCCCCCCAGTACTGGCAAAGCACAAGCCATAATCGCAAGAGCGGAGCGAAACCCGCCCAGGTAATAAGCCGGTAAGGCGCGAAAGCGGCTGCTGGACTGCTGGTAAACCTTCTGATGGCGCCGACTGATACGCTCCAAGGTGATCAGCAAGATCACAAACGCCAACATCGTGGTCGCGATCTGAGCGCCACCAGCAAGGCTGCCCATGCCCAGCCAGACATCTACCAATCCAGCGGTCATGGTGTAAACCGCAAAGAAATCTACGGTGCCGTAATCGTTAAGTGTCTCCATCAGTGCGAGAGAGACGCCAACAACGATTGCCGGTCGTGCCGCTGGCAGCGAAACAGTAGTAAAGGTGCGCCACGGTCCACGGCCCAGGACCCGACTGACCTCCAACACGTTGACCGACTGCTCCAGAAAAGCTGATCGGGCCAACAGGTATACATACGGATACAGCACCAAACCCATAAGAGTGATGGCTCCGCCGAGGCTGCGGATTTCAGGAAAAAAATAATCCCGAGCGCTATGCCAGCCAAAAAGCGCGCGCAGCAGGCCTTGCACCGGCCCGGCGTACTCCAAGAAGTCTGTATAGGCGTACGCGATCACGTAGGCCGGTATCGCCAGTGGAAACAGCAGCAGCCATTCGAAAATGCGCCTGCCCGGAAAACGGCACATAGTCACCAACCACGCTGTGGACACTCCGGTGAGAAAGACACTGCACCCAACCCCCAGCATCAACCACAGGGTATTGCCCACATAACCCGGTAAAGAGGTGCGCACCAGGTGGCCCCAGATATCGCCGCTGGAGTCCACTGCAAAGAATACCACCGCAGCCACTGGCATCAGCGCTAACGCCGCCAGCACGAGAGCGCCCGCCGTCCACCAATCCGGCGGGGAACCGGATTGGTGGCCTTGGCGCGGCAGATGCTTCAGAGCGTGAGATAAGCCGGTAGCCATCAGCCCTCGAACCCGACCCTGTCAGATCGTAGACACCGCTCTAGTTGTTGTATCCGACCTCGTCGGCCATGCGAATCGCTGCGGCACGATTATCCGCAATCGCCGCCAGGCTCAGCGAGTCTTCCTTGAATTTGCCCCATGATTTTTGTAGCTCATTCCATGCCACACCGGACTTGACCGGGTACTCACCGTTCTTTTGCGCATACATCTGCTGGCCCTGGCTGCCGGCCAGGAAATCCATCAATTTGATTGCATCAGCTCTGTTCGGCGCGTGTTTGGTTAATGCCACACCGCTGACGTTCATATGCGTACCCCGGTCACTCTGGTTTGGGAAAAGGACGTTTACCGATTCGGCCCACGGTACCTGCTCGGGGTCTTTTAACATATTTGCCATGTAGTAGTGGTTGATTACCGCTACATCACATTCACCTTCCTTGACAGCTTTCACCTGGGCCCGGTCATTTCCTTTGGGCTTGCGGGCGAGATTCGATTTCAGGCCGGCGAGCCATACTTTAGCCCCCGCCGCACCATGATGTGCAATCATGCTGGCTGTCAGCGCCACCATGTAGGGATGCTTGCCCGAACGGGTACAGATGCGGTCCTTCCATTTAGGGTCAGCCAGATCTTCATAGGACAAGATCTCGCCGATCTTCACGCGCTCCTTGGAAGCCACGATGATGCGGGCCCGAGTGGTCAGGCCAAACCAGTGGCCCTGGGGGTCCTGGTAATTTTTTGGAATATGCCCGGCAAAGCGCGCAGAATCGACCGACTGGGTCAAGCCTGCATTCTTGATATCAGAGAGGCGTCCAATGTCAACTGTAAACACCAAGTCGGCGGGGCTGTTCGCACCTTCGCTCTGTAACCGCTCAAGCATGCCTTTCTTGGCAAATACCGAGTTGACCTTGATACCGGTCTGCTCGGTAAATGCTGCGAACATCGGGTCGATCAGCTGAGGCTTGCGATAACTGTAGACGTTGACCTCTGCCGCACTTACCAGTAACGGTGTTGCCACCAGCAGGCTTGAGATTATGAGACTCCTTAAGATCGAATAACTGTATTTCAACTTGACTCTCCAATTTCTATGCTTCATTTAGATTACAGACCACTTAGCTGTTCAAGGTGCCCACTGAAGCGCCCCCAAAGGGGTGGTTGTTGCTGGAGGCATTCTACTACGAATGCAAATGATTCGCAACCGCGATTTTTCCAATAGGAGAAAACGGGCTGGCAATCAGTAACAAAGAGTTCAGCGCGTCTGATTTACGCTGTATGAATCGTGAGAGCAAAAGCGAGTTACGCAATCTATGCCTGTACGCCTGCCTGGAATAGGCTTTAATCAGACTTAGATCTCAGGCGGATATTCTGGTTTTGAGCAGGCTAGAGATAGTGCGTGACTGGGCTATCTCGCCACTGTCATGGTAGGACTCGTGGTTGGCCTCGATATCCTTTAGTCGATAACGATAATTGACCATCAGCCCTGCTGCGCGCTCCTGACCCCGGCGGGCGACGTCCCCCGGGAAATTAAGGCGGTCTACACTGGCACCGTTTGAGAGATGAAAATTTGCTACCTGGTCTCGTGCCCCCTGACCCCGTTTTTCTTGCACCAGGTAATGTGCGGCCAAGATCAGCAACGGCTGGCGGGCACGCGCCAGGGCGGCTTGGTCACGCAACCAGCTGCGATCAGAAAACATGCGTTGAAGCGCTCCAGCCTCGCGCAAGGCCTGCAATGCTTCTGTTACCCGGGGATGCTCTTGCTCGCCCGCCTTCGACTTATCCAGCCTTTCATTGACCCAGCTGCGGAATCCTGGCATGGGTGAGAGGGTCGTAAAATTCTTAAGCTGCTTGTGATCACGATTCAACCGGTCGACCACCTGCTTAATCAGGAAGCTGCCAAAGCCCACCCCATCGAGGCCCGGTTGCGTCGCTGAGATGGAATAAAACACCGCAGTGTCAACCTTGGCCGGATCCAGTTCACGGTGATCCACCCGCAGCAGGTCATTGATACGCTCCGCGATGCCAGCGGTCAGTGCCACCCAGACAAAGATCAGCGGATCGTTGGGCATCTGCGGGTGGATGAAGGCATAACAGCGCCGATCTGACGCCGCCAGGCGGTGCTTGATATCCTGCCACGATCGGATCGCGTGCACCGCTTCGTGTTCGGCCAAGGTTTCCAGCAGCGTGGCCGGGGCATTCCAGGTAATGCGGCGCAATTCGAGAAAGCCCACGTCGAACCAGGACGCCAGCAGGTCCCGGAACTCGCGGTCGAAAGCCTGTAGTGCAATGTCCTCACCTTTGGCCTCGATGAGTTCGGCCCGCATGTCGACTAGAAACTTGATGCCCTCAGGCAAGTCGTTGAACTGGCTCAACAACCGCACGCGCGGAGACTTCAAAATCTGCCGCAGTTGCTCCTCGGCAGCCAGCAGCGCCTTGCGGTCGGCCTCGGCGTCATCGACTGCAGTCAGCGCCAGCCAGTGCCGAGTTGCGTTGCGCAAAGCATCGGTGTCTACCCCGTACTCATTGGCGAGCAGTTGCAGGAAGTGAGCGCGTCCCTGCGTATTGAGATCAAGATACACGCCGCCAAGACGCGTCGCTCGGCCCCGGGCTGAGGCGGCACCGCCGACCTCGGACAGGCACTCGTCGATCTGCCGGCGGATCAGGTGCAGATCGTCTGCCGGCAGTCCGGCACGCACTTTGCCGGTGATCCGGCTGAGCGCTCCTTGTTCGACCTCAGCCCAGGCGCGCCGCAACTGCTGCAGACTACGCAGTCCCAGGCTTGCAGATAGAGTCATGTTGAAAAGCCTCCGCTGACGGGCAGCGTATGCTAGCGCAAAACCCGGCTTAGAAACGGTCGATTAACCAGCCGCCCCCGAGTATTGCATCGATATGTGCTCAAGCGTTGTGCGCAAGATCCAGCGCCTGCAGGATATCGGCGGACAGATCCTCCAGGTTCTCTAGCCCCACCGAGATCCGCACCAATCCGAAGCTGATGCCGTGTGCCTCGCGCTCTTCTTCGGTGTAGTTGTTGTGGGTCATACTGGCGGGGTGCTGGACCAGCGTTTCGGCATCCCCCAGGCTGACGGCGCGCTGCGCCAACTTGACCGAATCCATGAAGCGTACGCCAGCCTCGTAGCCACCGGCCAGTTCCAACGCGATCATGCCGCCGAATGCCGTCATCTGTCGACTCGCCAGCGCGAACTGAGGGTGGGATTGAAGACCTGGGTAATAGATCGAACCCACCGCAGGATGGCCCTCGAGCTGACGGGCCAGGGCCAGGGCATTGTCACAGTGGCGCGCCATGCGCAGTTCCAGAGTCTTAATGCCGCGCAGCAACAGGAATGAATCAAAGGCGGAGAGCACTGCCCCGGTCATATCTTTTAAGCCCACGGTACGCACCGCCAACAGATCCTCGGCCAGGCCGATAACGGCGCCGGCAAGCAGGTCGCCATGACCACTCAGGTACTTGGTCATGGAATGGACCACGAAATCTGCGCCCAACTCGATCGGCCGCTGCAACCAGGGCGTGCCATAGGTGTTGTCAACGATGACCCGGGCGCCTTGGTCGTGCGCTATCTTCGCGACAGCCGCGATATCGATCACCCGCATGTTGGGATTGGTCGGTGTTTCAAAAAAAACAAACTGCGTGGCCGGGGTAATGGCCGCCGCGAGCTCTTCCAGCACGGTCAGATCGACAAAACGGACCGTAACCCCAAAACGGGAAAGGCCCTGGCCCAGGAAGGAAAAAGTACATCCATAAAGGGTTTTATCAGCGACGATCTCATCGCCCGAACGGACAAATGACCAGATCAGTGCGGTAATGGCGCCGATCCCAGAGGCGACCGCCAGTGCCGCTTCACCCCCTTCGAGACTAGCCAGGCGCTGCTCCAACACCGCTTGGGTGGGATTCCCCACCCGGGCATAGACGTAGCCCGGCGTCTCGCCGGCAAACCGGCTTTGACCTTGAGCGATAGAATCAAATGAATAGGTGGCGTTGAGGTACACCGGCGGATTCAATGAGCCGTGGTGACTGCCGGGATCATATCCTTCATGAATGGCGCGGGTACTGAAGCCCCGCAAACGTGACGACCTTTGCGTTTTCATACTTACCTGACTCGTTGTCAAAACACGAGTTATTGTACAAAACTGCGTGCTCGACCTAAGCCCCGTTATCCACACTGGCCATGGTGTCCCGCCTGGCGCCATAAATTACGACTGACGCTGAAGAATTCCTCAATAGGTGATAACGAGTCGAGCAAGAGGTAGTCAGCGTGGCCTACATTCCCCGGGACGTGTTGCATCGATTTCCATGGCCGCTTTGATACGTGCTCCTAACTGGCTCTGGCCAGAACATAGGCACCTGGCGCGGGTTCAATTTCCGCATAGTCGCTATTACCGACTTGCTCGGGTGCGGGAATTTCTTTGCCACCGTGAGATTTGAGCCATTGATCCCAGTGCGGCCACCAGCTGCCGGGCAGGCTTTCGGCGGTCTCCAGCCAATGGTCGGCGCCCTGCCCAGTTTCACCATTCACCCAGAAATTGCGTTTGTTTTTGGCGGCCGGATTAATCACACCGGCAACGTGCCCACTGGCCCCGAGCACGAATTTCATCGGGCATTTCAAAAGCTCGGTCGAGATAAACGTTGTTTTCCAGGGTGCGATATGATCGTCGATGGTAGACAGGTAGTAGACTGGGCAATCGATTTCACCCAGATCAACTGGAACACCACATAATTCCAGGGCACCCGGCTCGGCGAGTTTGTTTTCCAGGTACATTTCGCGCAGGTACCAGGTGTACATGGCCGCAGTCATGTTGGTCGAATCACCGTTCCAGTACAGGATATCGAAAGGCGGTGGCGTTTTACCCTTCAGATAATTGTTGACCACGTAATTCCAGATCAAATCGTTGGCGCGCAGCATCGCGAAGGTCGTGGCCAGTTGCTTCCCGGGCATGACACCGCCCTCGGCCAGTTTGTATTCGTGTTGATTAACCTGCGATTCATCGATAAATACACCCAACTCGCCCGGATCGGAAAAATCGAGCAACGTGGTAAAGAAGGTTGCGGTCGCAAAAGGTTTTTTGCCTTTGGCCGCCAATACCGCCATCGTGGTCGCCAGCAGGGTTCCGCCGATGCACCAGGCGACAGCGTTGATCTTCTTCGCGCCGGTTATATTCCTGACCGCGTCGACGGCCCGAATGGTGCCTTGATCGAGATAATCGTCCCAGGTTTTATCACCCAGGGCTTCATCCGGATTTCGCCAGGAAATTATGAATACGTTATTGCCTTGCTCGAGGCAATAACGCACATAGGAATTGTGTTCCGATAAATCAAGAATGTAATACTTGTTGATGCAGGGCGGGACAATTAGCACCGGACGTTCATTAACTTTTTCGGCTAACGGCTTGAACTGAATCAGTTGCATCAGTTCGTTCTGGAATATCACTGAACCGGGAGTCGCCGCAAGATCTTTACCCAGCTCGAACGCCGACTCATCGGTCATGCTGATTCGGCCTTTTTCCATATCCTGCATCAGGTTTTCAAGACCCTGAACCAGGTTTTGCCCTTTGCTTTCCAGGGTCTCCTTGAGCACTTCGGGGTTGGTCATGGCAAAATTCGACGGTGACATGGCGTCAATAAACTGGCGGGTGTAAAAGTCACACTTGCTCTTGGTTGTATCATCCAGCGTGGAATCTGAAATCATCCCCGTCAAACATCGTGAAGTCAGCAAATAGGATTGTTTGAGGTAATTGTGGAGCGGGCTTTCGTCCCATTCGGGGGCATCGAAGCGTTTGCCACCCGGCACTGGATGATCCACGCCCTCGGCGGAAGGGTTAAACATATTGACCCACAGCCTAAACTGATCCTGGTAAAACCCAGTTATGGCCTTAGTCCATTCTTCCGGGCTGTCCATCGCACGCGTCATGATGGTATTCCAAGAATTGGTGAATTGAGACGCCATTTCTTGCGATTCGGACAAGGAAAAATCTTTAAACAGGTGATGCCCCTTGGCAGCATACTTTTCAAATAACGCCTGTGGATTAGTTTCGTTCATAATAACTCCTGATTTAAGCCCGATGCAGGCTCGGCAATATTCTAACTGCGCCCATCCATGGGCCAGCAGCTTGCCATAACAATTTTCGATAATTTCAAATGCCGGAAAAGCGCCTAGTACATAAATGGGCCCTCGCCTGGTCTGACCAGGTTCCTGCAAATAACAAATGGCAGTGCTCCGTATGNCCCGCCGCAATGGCATCTCAACGCCCTCGCAAACAACGATGGCAGGAAACACGGGCTGGTGACGATGCCTATTAAACTTGTATGATTGAATTTATTGCAAAAGATCAACATGGTAAATCTATGAGAAATATTGTAATGGCAACTTGTTTTGCCGCTTGCCTGAGCGTTAGCTTACCCGCGTTTTCTGATGATGGCGCCGCACTCTATGCATCGCGTGGTTGCATTGGATGCCATGGTGCGGGAGGTAATGCGCCTGTGGCCCCCAATTATCCAAAAATTGGAATGCAAAATAAGGAATACACCGTTAATCAGTTGACTGATTATAAAAACAATAAACGTAGCAATGGTTTAGCGGCATTAATGGTGGGAATGGTTGCTGCCTTGACCGAAGAGGATATTCAAAAACTAGCCGAGTACCTATCGGCAAACACCGGAGCCGACTAATGAGCATAGCGATCAAAATTGCATTAGCTGCATTAATAGCCTCAAGCGTCAGCGGCCCGGTACTTGCAGGCGGCGCTGACTTGTATGTTGAAAAGAATTGCATTGCATGTCACGGCGCCAATGGAGACAAGCCGGTAATGAATGCCTACCCTAGAATTGGAGGCCAATCCGAAATGTATTTACTGGCTCAAATGAAAGATATCAAGACTGGCGCCAGAAATAACAGCCACAGCCTGGCGATGAAGAATGTCATGGGCAATGTCTCTGATAGCGAAATGGCGACAATTGCAGGCTGGCTATCCAAACAAAGCCAGTAATACCGGTAATGGCTGAATACAANTTAAGGTTTACCGACGAAACACAGGAAAGTGACAGCAGGCAGGAAACGCTCGATGATTTAATCGATTTCATGAGGGAAATGGAGGGGTTAACCATGACGGTGGTTACCCTGGACGATGAGCAAAGTGAAAACTGGGACAAGGACGATAAAGACGACTTCGATTATCAGGACTATTACGGAAGAGAGATTATTCAGCAAATTCAAACGCAGGATTCAGCCACGGCTTGTGTCGTCATCCGCAATGCCCGGCAACAACCCGTTGCCATGGCTGCCAAACACCCTGNAGATCCGGGCTGGCGTGGAATAGGTATCGATGTACGGCTAAGGACCGATATCAGAAATATGATTGGTCTGGACGACTACGAGTTGGAAGAACCTCTCTAGTTTGGAATAGCATCGGCTAAATCACATACCAACTGGTAATAATCATCCTGTTCCATTTGCATCAGGGCCGAAGCAAATACCTCTGCATCTTCATAAGTCGCAATATCACCATAATTGACGGTCGGCAAATGATACAGAATGAGAGGTAATAGTTTATCCGGCTGCCCTTCAAAATATTCGTGCACTATGAAATCGTAGCTACGTTCAANCGGTTTAACATATTCACTATCTTCATCGGCCTGATCACCCTGGTCANATACCGTCACCTCGGTTTTAATGAATAAACCGGCCTCGATTCGAGTTGAATCATAAATAATATTGACCGGGTAGCGCACGAATTTTCGNTCTTGCAGAATATCTTGCAGCACTGCAAGCGTGATGGCGCTTCCATATTTGTCGATGATTTCCTGCGCCTTCTGGCGCAGGTGCAGATTCATTGATTCACGCAGTTCTTGTTGCGTTGCCGGCTCTTCCATCAATGTGTAACTTGTTATTTATCTAATGGCCGGCAGTACCGTGTTCATCGCCGCCAAATAATGCCTTCAGCACGTCCCTCCACCAGGCTGGATCACCATGCTCGACATGCTTTTCGTGATCCATATTTTTCATGCCTTTGGGCACGGCCGGGGCTGCTTCCGGTCGTAACTGTGCGAAGCCCGAATTCCGNGTTCCCTGCTGAACATCATGTGGATTGTGGCACTCGGTACAAGTCCACCATCTCTTTTTGGCGCCGGTCTCCCACATACCGATTCTTTTGCCGTGTATGCCTTCACGCCAGTCTCGATAAACCTGGCCATGACATTTACCGCAAAGTATTTGCGGTTGATTAAAGCTGATTTCATTTCCGAAGTGATCGATGAGCTTGTCACGCTTTTCAGCACTGTGGCAATTCAAACACCAGATTGCGCCACGGCCATGCTGCAAGTCCATGGAATCAGGCACTATGTCCTGATGCATCTTCAGGGGACGAGCTTGCTGGCTTGTCGGCACGGGGACGTATTTACCATCGTGACATGCCGTAGTACAAATTGTTAAAAGCTTGTTNTTGTCAATTTGNTTNTCCCGTGGTTTGACCACGGCTTCAGCATGTGAGTATTCNGCTTCTATNGGCATATCNCCCATGGGGATGGTGCCGTCAAAAGGATCACCCCACCACAACACACCGGCCGTTCTTGGCGAGCATTTGACATTTGGCCAACCCGGACGAATNTCGCGCTGGATCACTTCAGAGCTNCNTTTGCGACTTTCGAAACAAACTGTTTCGTCTTCGTTGCNCGCATAACCGGTGCTCGCCCATAGACAAAGGNAAANNGCNGTCAAAATNGACTTTGGCAATCTATGTTTCATATCAGCCCCTTTGTCCGGCCTGGTGTTTTTCATAATTGATATCGCCNANNAGAACNCCGACCGCTCCNTTGACCAGCACGCTGAGAATAATAAAACCCAGTGCCCAGTTGCCCAGNGAATTGGCAATTTCGATAAAGCTTGGATAATACTCTGTCATTTCACCAATGGGTGATGGTGAGAATCCGGGAAGTAAAAGCCCCATCCCTTTCTCCAGCCATATGCCTATAAATACAGCGACACATATATAGGGCAGTTTATTCATGTCATGCCTGATGGTAGGCGACAATAACATTCCAAAGCAGACCACTAATATCGTGATGGATATCCAAAAAAACAGCACCAGCTTGCCAAGTCCCTGATACCCAAATACCAGGTAACGCAAGCCGAATGTATGTTCGGTCGGATGATAAAACTCGGTTACCATTTCCGACATGGTTAAAAATAACGCGATTCCCAGGCAAACCGTAATAGTCAGTGACAGCAGGTTGAGGGCCGAATCTTCAATTTCAAATTTCATGTGTTTACGAATTAACATAAACACGATGATGATAACGCAGGGACCGGCGGCAAATGCCGTGGAAATGAATTTAATCGGCATCATGCCGTGAAACCACATCGGCCTTGCCGGCATGGTATTAATCAGGAAAGCCGTTACCGTGTGGATACTGAATGCCCAGACAATGGCAAGAAATACCAGCGGGATATACCATGATTTATTAATCGGCTTACCGGTGTATTTCTGGTGCAGATAATAGAACCCGCAAATAGCATTTAATAAGAGATAGCCCACTAATACCAGGACGTCCCAGGTCAACATCGAGTGAGGCCAGTTATAGATCCCAATATAGGGAATCATATGCCATAAACGGTCAACCCGTCCCATGTGGTTCAAAACAAATAGCATGCACATTATTACCGCAGCTATGGCCATCATCTCGCCCAGCACGGCCACTTTATGCATGGCTTCGTGTTTATAGACATAGGCTGGAAACACCACCGTTACCGCCGCCGCGGCAAACCCCACCAGAAAAATAAAGTTGGCCAGATATAAACCCCAACTGACCTGGTCGGTCAACCCGGTAACAATCATTCCCTGGGATAATTGTTGATAGTTTCCATAGACCCAAAAAATCAGAAAAATGCCGAGAAAACCGAGCCATGCCTTGTATTTGATATCACCCTTAAAGCCATACTTGACTACGTCAATTAGTAAATAAGCAAACGATTTCATGTGATATATCCGGTTTAATCGACAAAATAGAAAAACTTGGGGTAAGTATTCAGTTCCGCTTTCAGTCTAAATACCCGCTTTCTATCCAGTACTTTTCTGACTTCACTTTCAGGGTCAAGCAAGTTGCCAAATTTTCTGGCACCGACCGGGCAAACCTCGATACAGGCGGTATAGCGCCCCTTTCTGGTGCGCTGAATACAGAAGGTACATTTTTCAACAACGCCTTTCATACGCGGTCTGTTACCAAGATAATGTGTATCGGGATTCATTTCCTCCTTCGGAAGATTGGGTTCTCCCCAGTTAAAGCGTCTTGCCCAGTAAGGACAGGCGCCGATACACATCCTGCAACCGATACACCAGTTGTAATCAATGACCACGATACCATCCGGCTCACGATAGGTTGTTCTGACCGGGCAGACTTTTACACAAGGCGGTTTTTCACACTGCATGCATTGAATCGGGAAATAAAAGGCATCCTTTTCAGGCACCTTATCGGGTTCATAATAATGCTGACCCTCAAGTACAACGCCGGCGGGGCGATATGAGTTGCCACCAACCTGTACACCGTGATCCTCGGGGTAACCCTGGTCCATTTTACCGGCATCAAAGCTGCCTTTTTCCATGCGAATAACCCGAATCCATTCGATTTCGGAATTGTGTCGCGATTGATTGTTTTCCCGAACACAGGCTTTGACACAGCGGCGACAACCGATACATTTTTGAATATTCAATGCATATCCAAAAAGCACGCCATCAATTGCTTCTGTCGTATCTACCGTGACTTTCTTACCGAATTCTTCGCTATATCGGTTTTCCAGTCTTTGTGCGGCTTCCTTTTTTTCTTCATCGGTCATTAAACGATAATTACCCTGGAACCATTCTGCCCATGTGGTCTTTGCATAAGCATCGTCGGTATTTGCCATGAGCCCTGCCGCCGCGGCAATGGATGCGACGCCCAGTGATGACGAGCCACGCAGAAAGTCTCTTCTGGTAACTTTTTGCTCTGTTTTTTTCATCTTCACAATATTTTGTTCAAAACATTTAGGTTATTACCGAGGGCTTTACACGAAGATTAAATACTCTGACGGTGCCGGGTATGCCACTAGGTTGAGCCGAGGACAGCACCTGAAAATTTCCTGATTGCATGGCACTCAGGATATCCCAGTTTTTTTGTTTTCATAATCATCGATAAACATTTGCACCATTTCATCCTTTTCCTGCTGGTCTACTTCCTCAAAACCATTCCGTTGCAAAATGTTATCGCCTGGTACGACATCCTTGTCATAAGCAGCCTGGTAATCCATATCGGTTTTACCGCCACGAATAGCCGCGCCAAGACCAGCGATTGAAGCGATAGCGACACCGGCTGTCGCAATGCCTCTAAAAAACCAGCGCCTGGTTTGTGGAGGCTCATCCAGATTTGTTGATTTAAATAATTTAAGCATTAGATTGATTTCCTAAGTAATCATATCGGGTGTAATTGCCCATTTAACCGAGAAGTTTTTATTGTCGTTGTGATCTTCAAGACAGACCATGCCACCATTTTGAAAAGATACAATCTGCATATTTTCGTCCGCAGCCACAAGCTTGGAGGACAGCTTGTCTAAAAAAGGTAAGTGTCCGACGAGTACGGGGTCCCCATCCGAGCATAATATTCTATTTAGCCAGACATCGACATCGTCCATCGGCCCTAAACAATCCGTTTCGTGAACACCCAGAGCATGTTTCAGGTGCTTGCCCAGTATCTGGGCCGTCTGCCGAGCTCTTTTTTTATCGCTATGAAAAACAGCTTCATATTGGCGATCCATTTGCCCAATAAATCTCGCCATTTTTTCGACATCAACCACCGCCTGGCTGGTCAAACCTTTTTGTGGATCTTCATCTTCCGGGCTGCTGACGCCATGTTGAACGAGATAAACTTTCATGGGTAACGGGTGCTCGGAAAAATTAAGTCGAATAGGATACTAATAGAATAGCGATACCGATGCACCTACTCGAATCCAGATGGTAGAAAGCATCCCCGTTTCCGTCTGGAACGAGCATCATTAATACCGCCAAAAGTTAATTCTTTTAGAGTGGAGATGTACGTCAATTAGTCACTTCGTGTTATTAACAAGTTAATACCTAAAGTAACCATACTGTAGCTGTCGTCACGAAAATAATTGGGCTAGTTCCTCCTTATACGGCCTGTTATAGGAACTACCCCGCCCTATCCCTTTGGGGCGGGGTTTTTCATAGATCGCTCAAGGTGTCAGGTCCAGCCACCCTGACCCAGTGAGCCAGTATCGCCACGACCTTCGGCAAAGTCGCCACCATAACCAACATCGCGCGTTGATGAAATGGTCAAACCAAACAGTATTAGAAGGTTTTCTCTATGCCGCCAACTCTCTATGGGGAATTATTCTCTCTAGCGCTGGATACAAGCATGGCGCGCCATGGCGCTCCACTATCTGAGCGCAAAATTCTCTTCATGTTGGTCGCGCCCGACAATTTATGATCGGATTGTAGGTATCGTTCAATCGAACCTAAGGTGATTCCTAGGGTGGGCAATGTTTCATTTCGCTCAATCCTCCACCCAATGGAGTTGGCTTGGTTTTGGGGCTATCGGAGGACGGTAGTCCAAACCGGATGTTGCTCCGTGTCCGTGAATCTAGCTATTACCTAGGATTCCATAGTTCTTCATAAGATATGGACGGGTTTCTCATTGAACCGACTCCGCCTAGAGTAAGCACTAGAACGGAGCATAATAATTTCAATCCACAATATCCGGAACTACGCGATTAATTTGATGAACTAATATACTGACTGCCTTTCTTGAATCTCTTCAACTAGTTCTTATTCCTGTTTGGCAGAACCATCCATAAGCGTATGGGGTATACATCTCGTATGCCACGTTTGCTGATGCGCTACACGCATTGAAGAGCAGAGGATTTGGTGGCGAGATTAGGCTGACAGCAAGACAAAGGTACAGACGGAGAGATACTGGAATCTCTATAAATAGAAGGTTTCTAATAGAACTGAAGTTTGCTTACTTCATTTTGTAAAACTGTGGGTATTGAAAAACCCCGTAAATAAGACATTTTCTGGACCCTTGAATGAGGGGGCTTTAGAACAGAAAACCGAGGGTTTAAGCCAAATATTGACTATTCTCGTGCGTGCTTTTATCGAATCAGGGTATTGGGGGGCCCTGTTCATGCACCACAATGACACTAACGGATGTACACCCTACATTCTTATGTGGTGATCGATGAGTCCCGATAGAAGAACCGGGGCCAGTGGATCGTTCCACTGAAAACTGGGATTGATCCTTGGAGATTAGTCGTTCCTTTTCGATCCCTGCGAGATGTTGTCACAATCAGGTTTAGATTGATTCGAAGGTTAAATCTTCGTGT
>PBTT01000019.1 GCA_002729195.1 Acidiferrobacteraceae bacterium | reverse complement strand
GTTGAGTTATCGGACACCCTTTGAAGTCTTCTTTAATACCAGGACTTCACTAACTGTTGCACTTCTAAGTTGAATCCGCGAGATATTGATACCGGCATTTTCAATGAAGACATTGGTGAAAATATTCGATCAAACCCTACTTTGGGGGGGAATCCTGTCTGGATGCACCCTCATCATTATCATGTTTATGGTAACCGTCAAAGTGTTTTTCCGTTACGTCTTACACGAAGGCCTTATCGGTATCGATCTTCTAAGCGGAACTCTGCTTGTTTACATGACTTTTCTTGGCGCCGCTTGGATTCTGCAGCGTGAAGAACATGTGATCCTTGATCTATTATTAAGCCGCGTAAAACCGGCGTTATGTCGGTGGATGAATTTCACGAGTTCATTACTGGGTGCCGCAGTTTGTTTAGTTATAACGGTGTTTGGTATATTGGAATCAGTTAGCTCATTTCAGCGTGGTATTTTGATTCCCGCTGAGATTGAAATTCCTCGAGTAGTCAACCTTGGAGTCATTCCAATCGGTTGCTTTTTTCTGTGTTGTCAATTTGTGCGCCGGGCGATATCTTATTATTTAGCGTCAGACGATAACATCAGCCTTTCGAAAAACGGAAACGGAAGATAAATGGATTGGCCGGTCCTGATGGTGTTTTTTTTTGGCGGCCTTGCTGTCCTTTTGCTACTTGGTTTACCAGTAGCATTTTCATTCATGCTGATTAACGTTATCGGTATATACGTATTCTGGGGTGGGTTGATAGGCTTAGAGCAATTAATTCTCAGTATAGACAGTTCTATTTCGACCTTTGTACTTGTTCCAGTCCCGATGTTTATCCTCATGGGAACAGTAATTTTCCACTCTGGAATCGCGTACCGCATGATAGATGTTTTAGACGAGTGGTTAGGACAGGTTGTTGGCCGTCTTGCCCTCTTGGCAATTGGTGCTGGTTCTCTTTTTGCAACGCTTACCGGGGTCGCTATGGGCAGCGTTGCTATGCTTGGTTCTACGCTAGTACCGGATATGGAACGTCGAGGCTACAGTAAATCAATGTCGATTGGGCCAATATTAGCCAGCGGCAGCCTGGCAATCATGATTCCACCAAGCGCCCTGGGGGTAATACTTGCCAGCCTTGGCCAATTTTCGGTGGGCAAACTTCTTGTGGGTATCCTGCTTCCAGGCATTCTACTGGCCGTCGTGTACGCAGCCTATATCGTTATCCGTTGTCTTATCCAGCCTAACCTGGCACCTGCCTACGACGTAGAGCCGACCCCGATCTGGCCGCGAATCAACAGAACTATTCACTACGTGGTTCCGTTAGTAACAATTATCGTAGTTGTAATTGGTACGATTTTTTTCGGTATCGCAACTCCTACCGAAGCAGCTGCCTTAGGTGCGCTATTTTGTTTTCTCCTGGTAGCAATCTATGGAAAACTGAACTGGGAGGTCGTAAAAAAATCAGTTGCAGCGGCGACTTCGATCTCCGTCATGGTATTTATTATCCTCACCGGGTCCACTGCATTCAGCCAGATTCTTGCTTTTACCGGAATTACGGTTGGTATTACTGAGCTGGCGCTGACCTGGTCAGAACACCCCATTTTTATTCTGTTAGCCATGCAGCTTATCCTCCTTCTACTTGGTATGTTTGTTGAGCAGACCTCAATTGTAATGATCACAACACCTATGTATTTTCCGATTGTCAGCACTTTCGGTTGGGACCCGGTCTGGTTTGGCGCGATCATGCTCCTAAATCTAGAGCTAGCGACGATATCGCCACCGTTTGGCCTGTCATTGTTTGTGATGAAAGGAATAGCATCAAAAAACACAACAATGGGTGATATCTATCAAGCAGCGCTTCCCTTTGTTGGCTTAAACCTGTTAGTCATGGCCATAATGATCACGGTACCAGGGACCGTACTATGGCTACCAGGCCTGATGAAATAAACTCAACGACCAGGATCGTAAACTAGCTTGGCATATTCAACGGCTATATCCTGAATCCCTAGTCGAGTGACTCCATTCTGCCAACACCGAAAATTGCTGGTATATAGTGTGGTGCGTCAATTGCGCGGCTGAAACGTGTTTTGGTCACAACTGGATTAAAAGGGTATGGTGGCTGAACTACCTGTAGATCCGGTTCAAGTTTAGCGGCAATAAATTCCGGGCCTTTACGATCCAACATTTCTGTCAGTGCTATTTTTAATTCTCTGGTGCTGGTCACTGTCTTGGCCCGAGCTAGCCCCAAACTCTGAGCAACTGCAGCAAGATCCAATCCTTGGTTAGTCAGGGGCTGTCCGCCTGACGCTGCGTGAACCCCATTTTGCATCAAGATAATCGTCAAGTTATCGGGAGCAACTGCACCAACTGTGGCAAGCGCCCCCATGTGCATAAGCAAACCACCATCCCCTTCAACGACAATAACTCGTCGATCAGGCTGAGCCGATGCTAATCCCAGGGCAAATGGCAAGGCAAGACCCATCGCGTCTTCAAAATAAAAATTTTCTGGTCGGTCATTAATTGCCGCCCACAAGTAAGATGAATTACCAAGGCAAGTAACCACCAGCGCATCTGCTGGCATTCCTTTTGCCAGCTCTTTGAAGTAATCTCTGCGGCTTGGGATTTTCGCATTCACCACTGCACGTCCTCGCGGCCCATCAAAAGAACGAATGGTAAAGACGCCTCCTCAGAAAATGCTGCAGCCTGTTCAACCTGCTGGCTGATTGGCGCATCAGGTCGGACCACGGCATGATGCAGGCCCATTGCCCTCAATACAGGTAACGTTACCCGACCTTTAGGAATATGAAAAAAAGTCGAGTCATGTATGGTGCCACGAAACGAAGCCAGAATTAGCAACGGTATCTGATAGCGCATAGCCAACGACACCAACCCGGCTCCCATTGTGAGAATCCCAACGTTTTGAATAAAAAGCGCCGTCCGTGTACCACCAACCCGGGCACCGCAGGCAACAGCAAGCGCCTCTTCTTCATGCGTGGCACGAATGAGTTGCATGGTAGCCTCATTTTCTATCTCAACCAATAGTTGGCCCAACCAACTGTCGGGCACAGTAACAGCTGTACGAAATTCTTGGTCGCGAAGTGTTACCAGAAGTTGCGATGGACGATGTTCGAGAACTTCAGTCACAGGTGGGAGCCCATTAGTCTTACTCTTTCATTAACTGCACTGAGATTCAATCCACAAAACTCGTTCCCGAAATCCGAAGGAGACGTGACCGCGGCTGGATCTATTCACTCAGATCATGTGGAATAGATGATGGCACGAATCGGGGTCGGTTTGAAACCGGCTGCATTATTCAGGCACTCTGGGCAATTTGATAGAACTGCCAAGACATCCTGTTCCGCACGTAAACTGACGTAGTCTCCTGGTTTGGAGATGCCTGGGACAATNCCTATCGCACCGGATTCGGCAACTGGCACGCGCATGAAAAAGTTAACATTGGCAACGATGTCTTTTTGATCCAGGCCATGTTTAGTGAGCTCCCTCTCAAAATTACCCTGGCAACCGTTGCCGTTATTTTTCCCGAACCGTACATCATCGACTTCGACTGAACAACAGCCATATATCGTGTCATGGAAACCACAGGTGTCCTCAATTATGGTCATCAATTTACGCGCTCGCACCGACCATAGTGCCGCACCTTGGCCTAGGTAGATGTTCCCATTAAGTTTGATTGTGTTTGCGGCGTTGTACCTATCAGCTAAGTCATCGAAACTATAACAAAGGAAATCCACTGCCTGCTGTCCTTCAAGATCAACTAAGCGAAGCACATCACCTGCAGCTAGCTTGGCGCTCCAGGGCTCACCTTCGGGAACGACGGTGTCTTGCAGTATCGTCCCACCTTCAATCGGGTTAGTGAAAGTCATACCTTCTCCAGTTGTCGATCAATTATCAATTTGGTGGTAGGTATCTTAAAGTATGCAAGAAACCCCCACCCGTCCAACAGCATAACCTTCCTGGTGAGAAGAAGTCATCAATGACGGGATATCCCGGATTTTGCCTTGTCACTGAACTGGCTCGCTGCTGGAAAAACGTCGGTACTGTCTGCGCAGCTCA
Source organism: Acidiferrobacteraceae bacterium (assembly GCA_002729195.1). Taxonomy (GTDB): domain Bacteria; phylum Pseudomonadota; class Gammaproteobacteria; order Arenicellales; family UBA868; genus UBA12578. The sequence goes on along the minus strand of PBTT01000019.1, from coordinate 18,516 downwards.
CCCCAGTGAAAAGCGTCTCAATATCGCGCGCGACTTCGTGCTGATCCCTTTCCAGCCACTGAAGCCAATACACCTTCAGATAAATCGTGACACCGGATATCGAATGCATATAACGTTAACGTAATAAAAATAACGTTAACGTCACTATTGCATTACACAGGCTTGGGGAAAAGAATGGCTTCGCGGTATAGGTGGAATAATGGGAGATACTCAATATTCCCCTACTTTAACGGTGAGGAATTGAAATGCTCGCGCATGCGACCCTCTCGGTTCGCCATTATGAGCCCGGCCAGATGGACTTGGTCCATGATTGGCATCAGATCGTGTTGCCAATCGAGGGTACGCAGGACGTTGACTTTGGCCATACCGAAGGCACCATCGCTGCCGAGCGGGGTGTACTCGTCCCCCAGGGCCAACCCCATTTGATTCGCACCCGAGGCCGAAACCGTTTCATCATTGTCGATATTCCGTGTCCAACCAACTGTGCCTGGCTCATGCCGCAAGACATCTGGCGCAACGCCACTGCTGAACCCTTTTTTAATCTTGATTCCGGATTGCGCCACCTTGTTGGATACGTAGCTCACGACTTAACCAATGAGGCACTTGGAACAACAACTGCTACTCATATGGCTGGCCTCGTTATTGATGCGCTTACCAGCCGGCTCCGTCGCAGCTGGAAGTCCGCCGCAATCTGCCGGGCGCTGGAATTGATCCACACCCGTTACGCGGAGTCACTCACGGTATCCGATCTGGCCGCTGCCGCCGGCCTATCGCCAACCACTTTTAACGAACATTTTCGTACAGCAGTAGGCCGTACCCCCCGCAATTACTTTATCAGAGTGCGTCTCGACCATGCGGCACGCCTATTACGTGCGTGTGATCTCTCAATCGCTGAAATTGCTCTGGCTACCGGCTTTTCCGACCAGAGTGCACTTACCCGTAGCATGCGTCGCCAACTCGGCATAACCCCCGCCCACATACGGGAAAAGGCGCGTCAGCCCACAGGCTCTTCTCGCCAAAAAAGTTTCGACTAGAGGCCGTTGCCCAACTGATTGCTTCCCGCGTCACTATTTTTGCCTGTAGAAAACGTCCAGATTTCCGTTGATTTAACCAAGACCAGCGNGGCCCGACACCCTATTGTCAAATNGGTGTATTTGTCTGCGCAGGTAATTCCTAGCCTGCNGGCGGTGATAAAAAGAGAGNACTGATAATGCAAGTGGTGGTTGAGTTTTTTGGTCAGGCACGGCAAATCACCGATGCGTCAGAAATAGAACTAGAGTTAAAGGACGGCGCGGCGGTTTACAACATGCTGCAAGCATTGGCGTCCGTCTATCCGGTTTTTCTAGAAACTGTCATAGACGCTGCAAACTGGTCGCTCAAACCCTGTTTTATCCTTAACCTCAATGGTAAAACGATGATCAAGGATCCTGACTTTGCCCTGCCTGCCGGCTCTCGTCTTATTCTTATGTCGGCTGTGGTAGGGGGGTAAGATGAACGGTTATACGGGCAAGGCATTGATCGTCGATTTGGCCGACCGAAATGCGATAGAACAAGCGCTCGCTGAATCGTTACTCCGTGATTATCTTGGCGGAGCAGGACTCGCGGTACGCTTACTCTATGATCATCTCACCCCGGGGGTCGACGCCCTGGATCCAGACAACGTCATTGTATTCAGTTGTGGTTTGTTTGCCGGAACCATTGTGTCAGCATCAGCAAAACATGCGGTTGCAACTAAATCCCCTCTCACCGGCATGATTGGTGATGCGATGGCTGGGAGTTTTTTTTCCCATACTCTAAAGCGTGCCGGTTACGATGCCGTAGTCATCAAGGGAAAAGCCGAGGTGCCGACCTATCTATTCATTGACGATAGTGACGTCTTTTTCCGCAATGCAGAAGCGATTTGGGGTCAAGGTTGCTTCGATACTGAAGAATTTATTCGCGAGGAGCTTGGCGATGAGGCAATACGGGTTTCATCGATCGGTCCAGCGGGTGAGAACCTGGTGCGTTACGCATGCATCAGTAACGATCGCGGTCGGCAGGCAGGGCGTACTGGGCCGGGAGCCGTCATGGGNTCCAAAAATCTNAAAGCNATTGCGGTACGTGGATCTGGTGTTGTCAGTGTCGACAACAGCNCAGCTGTCTATCAAGTTACCCGTGAGCTAAATACTCTTGCGCAAGGTCCGGCTACTGGAAAATATCGCCACCCAGGCACGAACGGCAATGTTCTCGTTTTAAACCGTCTCGGTGTTTTCCCCACCCGAAATTTTCAAAGAACCGAATTTGCCAAGGCCGATCATATNTCCGGTGAAAATATATACCGCCATTACCATGACAAGACTGTAGCCTGTGCAGCCTGCCCCATAGCTTGCGAACAAATCATGAGGGTTGCCGGCGCAGAACCCCATGAAGGAGCACGAGTTTCGCTTGATTACGAAACTCTGTTCGCACTAGGCCCGTGTTGCGATATCGATGATATACCAGCGATCATTCGCGCGGCGGAGTTATGTGATGAATTCGGTTTGGACACTATCAGCACTGGCGTGACTATTGCCTGGGCGATGGAGGCTTTCGAGAAGCGATTGCTCAACGCCCAGGATGGATTCGAATTGCGCTTCGGTGACGCCGAGGCAATGGTCGCCGTGATCCCGATGATCGCCCAGCGTGAGGGGCTCGGTGCACTTCTAGCTGAAGGATCGAGAAAAGCTGCTGAGACGCTAGGCAAAGATAGTGACTACTTCGCCATGCACGGCAAGGGGTTGGAGTTCGCCGGTTATGATCCACGCGGGATGAAGACTTACGCCCTCGGACTTGCAGTTGGTACGCGGGGAGCGTGCCATAACCGGTCGCTAGCCTACGAACCAGACCTTCAAGGGCAAGTCGACCGTCATCTGGCAGAAAAGGGACGCGGAGCACTGGCGATGAAGCAAGAAGATATCGCGGTGACACTAGATTCGGTTGGAGTCTGTAAGTTTTTGAGGGGCTGTTTTAGCGACATGTATGAAGAACTAGCTCACCTTTATACCAATGTGACCGGATGGGATATGAACTCGACCGAACTCCGCCGAGCAGGCGAGCGGATTTCCAATCTCAAAAAACTATTCAACATTCGCGAGGGTTGGACACGAGATCTTGATCGGTTGCCACCACGAATTCACGAAGAATCCGTTCCCGATGGCCCAGGGAAAAACATTCCCTTCCCAAGGGAAGAACTAGAGATTATGGTGGCAGACTATTATGAGGCCCGCGGGTGGACAGCCGACGGTAGGGTGACCCAACCAACGCTAGATCGCCTGGGATTAGCGGATGTCCCGTCGTGACCATGACCGCACCTGTACCGCTCTCACCTGAGGCCCGGTTTGTAGCCTGCGATCCCGAATTGTGTGTCGGATGCCAGTTATGCGAATTCGCTTGCGCTACTGTGAAGGATCCGCATGCCAACATCCTCAAGTCCCGTATCCGTGTTGCCCGCCATGAACCAAGTTTGATGGTCTCAGTGGCCTGTCGTGGGTGTGACGATCCGGCTTGTGTGCGGGTGTGCCCACAGGAAGGAGCACTCACCATTAACGTTGATAACCGCTTGATCGATGTCGACAATGACATCTGTGACGGCTGCGGGTGGTGCATAAACGTATGCCCGTTTGGTGCTGTTCTTCTCGACACCGATACCAAACGAGTAGTGATCTGTGATCTTTGCGCTCAGCGTGATAATGGTGCCGCCTGTGTCGAAATCTGCCCCAAGGATGCCTTGGAGATTGCATCTATCGAGATCATAACTAACAAAGCTAATGGCACTGCGGTACAAGCCTTGGTGAAAGAGCTTAATACTTAGCCAGGATTAACTCTAAAAGATGGGGCGTATGAACAGCGAACCGAATACCTTGGTAACTGACCAGCGTAAGTTATCAATTTCACCCCGATATCAGTATGTAACGTGCTCAAGTGCTCTGTGTGTTGGCTGTCAGCTTTGTGAGTTTGCTTGTGCCATGTTCAAAGATGAAACAATGAATGTCCTTCAGTCTCGAATTCGTCTGGTGCGCGTCGAGCCGGTACAGATGAAATCGATCGCTTGTCAGTCCTGTGCTGATCCAGCTTGCCTAAAGATCTGCCACCTACCCGGCGCGATGTTCATTAATGCAGAAAACGGCTTAGTCGCCATTGACGAGGACATTTGTGATGGCTGCACCCACTGTCTCGATGCATGCCCGTTCGGCGTCATCGCCCTAGATCCAGACACTAAGTTAGCCAAAATTTGTGATTTGTGCGCAGATCGAGCAGAAGGGCCAGCCTGCGTGGAAATCTGCCCGAAGGATGCCTTAGAAGTTTTAACTCCTGAAGTGATTGCTCAGAGGAGTCGCAAAAACGCGTTGCACCAACTACTGGCAGAATGGGGAACAACTGAGTCTGAATCTATATGCGCTACTGTTGAGTAGCAGAAAGAAATCACGAACGAAGGAAAAATTAATTATGCCGAACTTGAATGACGTGGTAGACCGGGCCATCAGCACCGATGTGCTCATTATAGGCAGTGAGGGAACCGGCGCTCGTGCTGCTCTCGAAATTCAAAAGGCGGGTCTCGACGTTACCGTAGTGACCAAGGGCGTTATGACCAAAAGCGGGGCAACTCTAACCGCGGATGGAGATATTGACATGGACAGTGCGAGTGCCACCGAGCGGCTGGGTGTCAAAGGCGATCTGCGTGACAGTCCGAGAATATTCTTTGAGGATATGGTTAGGGAGTCGAAATATATCTCGAACCAAGAACTGGTTGATATCCACGTTAACGAAGCACCTGATCGAGTTGTTGAGCTGGTTGAGTGGGGTGCCAAAATTGACGGCATCGTATTGGCACAAGGGCACACCTATCCACGTGGAGTTTGGATGCCCGGTGTTGAAATTATGAAGGCGCTTGAAGGGCAGATGAAAAAAGCACCCCATACTCTGGTTGAAAATTTCATGGTTGTCGAACTGCTCAAGAGCGGTGATCGGGTGATCGGGGCAGCCGGATTCGCACTAAACACCGGTGAGTTCTGGGCAATCACAGCGAAGGCCGTGATCATGGCGACTGGTGGTGGTCTTCGACCCTACCCCCACACCACCGCCCCAGAGGAGCTCACCGGTGATGGACAAGCGATAGCTTATCGTGCTGGTACGGAGATGATCGACATGGAATTTCCCATGTTTCTTCCGTACTGTTTGTTGTCGCCGGTGGGCATGGATGGGGTGGATTTTCCATTCCTATTGACCTACTTCCTTGATGCTTACGCGTTGAATCGTAATGGTGAGCGCTACATGTCGAAGTGGGATCCAAAACGGATGGAAAAATCGACCCGGGATATTAATTCTATCGCTCAGGCAATAGAGGCTCTGGAGGGGCGAGGCGGACCCAAGGGTGGGACCTATCTGTCTTTGACCCATCTGCCAGCGAATCTGGTTGAAGATAGTGGTCGCTGGCTCCCGATCGGGATGAACGAATGGCGCTACGGTGAGTTCGACCTTAAAGCGTTCTTACCCGACCTACAGAAAGTCGCTGTCGAGGTCGGCCCAGCATGCCATTACCAAAACGGCGGCATCCAGATCAACGCCCAATGCGAGACAAATATCGACGGCTTATTTGCAGCCGGTGAAGGGACTGGCAGTCTGATGGGTGGCAACCGGATTTCAGGTAATGCGGTCACCCAAACTCAAGTCTGGGGGGTGCGCGCTGGAATCAGTGCAGCAGCCTATGCCAGTGAACACGATGCTGTTGCTCCTGATCCGGCGAAGCTACAAACTATTCGCGACCGCTGTCAAGCTCCACTATTGAAAGATAACGGGCTTTCCCCGATCAAGATGCGGCAGCAACTACAGCAGCTCGCTGGTGACAAAATCGGCGTGGTTCGAGATCAAGCTGGCTTGGAAGAGGGGCTGAAAGGCCTTGAGGAATTGGAGCAGTGTTTGCCCGATCTTGCTACCAAACACAAAGGGAAGATCTACAACCGCGAATGGTTGGAGGCATTACAGATGCCCAATCTGGTTCTTTATATGCAAATGGTGGCAAATGCAGCCTTGACTCGAAAGGAAAGTCGAGGGGCACACTATCGTTTGGATCACCCAAAAAGTGACAATACGGACTGGCTAAAGAACGTTATCGTGTCACAAAAAGCGGGCAAGATGTCGATATCAGCTAAACCGGTGGTCATCAAGCATATCGAGCCGCCCGCGGGGGTTTTCGATTATGGGCACATTCCAGACGGGAGGTGGATCACATGACCCAGGTGCGGAAGATAAAAGTTAAATTACAGCGTTTTGACCCAAATATCTCGGCCCCGGATTTTTCGGAATATGAGGTGCCGGTAGAACCCGGCTCAAGCGTTATGAATGTCCTTACCTACATATACGAAAATATCGATTCTTCGATCGCCTACTATACCTCATGCCGCATTGGTAAGTGCCTTGGCTGCGACATGGGGATCAACGGTACGGTCGACTATGCGTGCACAACACCTGTTCCCGTAGATGATGATTTGACAATAACACCATTACCGGAATATGTAAGAGTCAAAGATGTCACGATCAACCGCGCCCGACCGAAACGTCCGACTGGGAAAAAACCTGTCATTGCCTAGCCCAAGATCAGCCATGAAATGATCGCTTGTCCTGCGCATAACTGGGGTACCGATACCTTGATAACTCACGGCTTTAAATTGTGCCCAGTATTCAGCAAGTTAATATCGAATTTCACACATTCACCCCGATAGATAATATCCGCTACATAGATTGCCACGCCGCTGTCATCTACTACCACACAGTGGGCTTCTGCGGTAGGTGAATTGAGTGCAATGTCTAGTTTTTTAGCTATATTAATATCTGCTGTACCTATGACAAAAGTCTGATGAGCATGTTTTATCTTTATATCGTCCAAAGTAGAGAGAACAAAGAGCGCCGTCTGAGTTCGAAATCGCCTTGGTGATCGGTCAAACACCTCACGAGCTAGGTGTACTTGTGCATAGGCATATGGTTTGTCGCCCCTAGTCTGTAAACTATTGAGAAATACGTAGTCCGCTGCCTCTGCCCCTTCTGCTAGATCTAGCCTAAGCGCCGGTGGCGACCCCTCAACAGGTAGTTGTTTAGGTACATTATCTTTGATGCTGCCCACAAGCGTATCCCAATCCGTCGCCAGGGGTAACCAATGACGAGCAGGCGGGGTGCCAGTTACGAAAGTTCCGCGGCCTTGATAGCGCCGAATCAATCCGTCCTTTTCTAGTAGGTCCATGGCTTGTCGCACCGTAACGCGTGCTACTCCAAATTCTTTCTCCACCTCTTCAAGTGTTGAAATCCTTTCTCCAGGTCTCCACTGACCCTCCGTAATTCGCTGTCGTAAAACTGCCGCTACCTGCGCGTAAAGCGGACTTAAGCTCCGTTCATATGTTTCAATTAATTCACTTGACGTTCTCTTAGTCATTTACTCCCCTCTCTTTTTCAATTCTATGAAAGCCGTTAAATCGTCACTAGATTACCTATCTAACCATCAACTGTATGGAACAAATCTGCTGGTCACATTATCCAAATGAAAAAACATTGCAATTACATTATTGTATGTTTTGCCAACAGTCATGACGACTTTAATAGCGGGATGACCTCCCTCGCTATCGCTTGAATCTGTTCCATTTCGTAGCGGTAGGGAACAAAAATTATCCTGTCTACACCAGCGTCTACGTGAGCCTGTATTTGTTCGAGACACTCGCCCGGTGTACCCATGATTGCACTGTCTGGAGTTGACTTACTCCATTTAGCAAAATCCCACTCCGTATTTAGCCATTCATTCATCGGCCCCTCGACCTTCGAACGAGGACCGACAACTATGGGAATTTGGTTACAACTTGTGAGAGTTGATGGGTCTCTACCAGCTTCTTCAGCAAAGGTACAAACTTTACGCCAATCTGTCGCGAAATCATTTGGTGTGTAAAAGTAGGTCAGCCAACCATCACCCCTTACTCCTGCACGTTTCAGAACACGATCGACATATCCTCCAATCAACAGTGGTGGTCTCGGGCTTTGCACCGCCTTTGGGAACATTCGCGCGTCCCGAAGATTATACGGGCCAAATTCACCTGTCACCCAGTCTTCAGTCAGCAAGTGATTCATGATATCCAAATAAAGATCCATGATTTTTCCACGCTGATGAAAATCAACACCGACAGCATCAAATTCTCGTTTGTACCAGCCGGACGCCACGCCGAGTGTCAGCCGCCCATTAGAAATATGGTCGATACTGGTTAACTGTTTAACTAACGTGACCGGGTTTCGCAACGGTAACACAAGAACACCTATACCTAGTTTGACCTTCTGTGTAGTAGCTGCTAACGCCGCTAGCAGGGTTAATGAATCAATGATCGGAAAACAGGGATCAACGCCCAACAAAATATGATCCCAGACCCAGACTGACTCATAGTTCAACTCTTCCGCGCGTTGTGCGAACCTAATGAGCTGCTGGGTATCCGGCACGTTGGGATAACTCTCGAAATTACCCAAGGCTACGCCGAATTTCACCGGTGTCCTCATCCTAACTCCCTATCCGAAACCAGATTAAGCAGTGTAGATGCGATCCGGATCGAATTCCTGCAAAACACTTAACTCCCGGTCGGTAGGTGACTCGGTTGTTTCAATACCGTTTGCCTTGATATCAAAACTTGTGTTATCCCGGACTTCATTCAAGGTAACGCCTGGATGCAGCGCCTCTACTACCATTTCTCTGGTGACTGGATCAAAGCCGAGGATCGCGAGATCTGTCACGACTTTAAACATTCCTCCTGCAGGTAATCCCGCCTCTGCCCTGCTGGTTCCACCATCGAGAAACCCCGGGCTGGTAACAAAATCAACTTTTTCAACAAATCGTCGCCTTTCATGCTTCATTGTGACAATCATCTGCGTCAGGCTGGATATATCATTGCCACCCCCGGTACCAGGAAGGCGAATCTTAGGATTGCTTGGATCACCAATGTAGGAACTATTGAGATTACCGTACTTATCTATCTGTGCACCACCCATAAAGCCGACGTCTACATAGCCTCTTTGAAGCAACAGCAACACATCAGTAATCGGCAATATCATATTTGCTTTACGCGTGCACCGCTGCTCGTTGGTGGACGGTGGCAACTCTCCCGGTACCACAAACGGCCCCAGCACGCCGCCCTCAAATAAGATGGTTAATCCTGGTGCATGAAGACGTTGCGCCAATGTCGCCGCGAGCAACGGCACCCCAACGCCTGCGAATACTACCTGCCCATCTCGCAAGATTCTCGCACTCATGATGGCAAGCAACTCTGAGGAGGTATGGTTTGCTCCCTCAATCATTGACGATACTCCTCCCTCGACGTGAGGCATCGAGCAACTCAGTTACCCCCAACAGGGAAAGGTAATCTGCCCAGTTCTTCGGCTCCCGATAGTAGCGGTTCAAATACTCTTCCACGCCTGCCACTGGATCCCGCCGGGTTGCTTCAGCATAGGCGCCAAGATGTGAGAAAAACGGCTCGTAATTGCCGTAACACTCGTGCGGGGCTGCCCCAAACGGGGCCTCAACTACCGCATCGACAGTAAGGAAAGGTATCTTTGTCTGATCCGGTGTTCGCCGAATCTGGTCATTCGAGATAATCCTCTCAGTGGTTAAAATCACTCGCTTGGCAGCCATTGCTATATCAAGATCCATGAATTGCAAACCATCTAACTGCGCATTGCCGTATTTATCCGCGCGTTGGACATGTATTAAAGCCGTATCCGGATTGAGCGCGGGCAATAGCAGCAACTTGTCATCGGTATACGGACAAATCATTTCCTTGACGCTTTCAGTTACCACGTCACGCACGCCAGACCCGAGCATCGAACGGGTTGGCATAAAGGGTATCCCCATTGCACCAGCACGGTAACGTAAACCCATCGACATATGGCTCCATTCCTCAAACTTGGCCACATGGTTCTCTGTGAAGTGACGCATGACTTGAGAAATGCCCCAAACAATGCCCTGACTAAACCAGCTGGTAATAATGTGGTCACTGACACCCGATGCATACAATAGATCGCCTTCAGTCGAAACGATACTACGGGAGACAGTTAGTTTTCGTCTTCCACTACGGATAAGTGCCCAAAGCATAGCTATTGGCGTCCTGGACATTGTGCAGCCGCCAATAGCAACATGCTCGCCATCACTAACAAAAGACGCCGCCTCTTCGAGTGTCATTACTTTTTCCCGCAGGCTTCGGTCACGAACTGCCGTTTCGTCTCGCAGCTTTTGGTAAGTTTTTGGCAACGTTGATGCGTGTCCCATTTACCGGCCTCTTCTGTATCAATCTATAAAGAAATCGGCTCACCCTACATGAGCTATACCACTGTCCAATTCAAAGCGTTCGATTACCTCATCCCGCATTGGAAAAAATCCAGTGAACTATTCCTTCCTCGGGCTTAACTTCATTTTTGGCAACCAAAATACAACCGCCATTGGCAGGTAACAAAGATAACATCATACTAAACTTAGTATGTTATATTTGCGACTTGAGCTGTCGTTTTTAACTCTGAATAACACGTATGATAGTATTTTGTGCTTTTTATTGATTAGTAATTTATTATTTTCTGAACATATTTATTGCTTTTTCTCGCCCCGCGTTTGGAAACGATCTCAGGATTGATGAAAGTAGGCTCGTTTAAGACTGGTGATGGTGGGACGGTTCTTACCCATAGAACTTTGCGATGAAAAACGGCAAGGCAATTTTCATTTCTTGAATGTGTTGTCGTTGTTATAGGCAACTCAGAGAGAATATCGGCTTTGGCGCGGTTCCCGCGAAATGTACGAAGGAGGTGTGGAAATGGGGGCCGACAAGAGACAACTTTATCTCGATATGATCGATCAGAAACATGATCACGCCATCGAGTTCTTGCAAAAAATCATTTCCATTCCAAGTGTCACCGGCGATGAATTAGCGATTCAACAGCACTTAGGAGTATATCTTGAGAGCCTGGGTCTAGACGTCGACATGTGGGAGACAGACTGGGAAGAGCTAAAAAAGCACCCCGGTTACCGTCCTGTAGATCAAGGATATGAAGGGCGCCCTAACATCGTAGCTACCTTGAAAGGAAGCGCTGGTGGGCGTTCGCTACTATTGAATGGTCATACAGATGTCATACCCATCGGGCGTAAGGAAGGCTGGAGCGTAGATCCTTGGGGAGCTGAGATAAGGGACGGGCGGATCTACGGCCGGGGTGCAGCTGATATGAAAAGCGGTGTCGCTGCATTCATTATGGCCATTGATTGCATGCTTTCCGCCGGTCTCAAACCCAAGGGTGACATATTTATAAACCTCGTCATTGACGAAGAATTAAGCGGGCATGGAACTTTGGATACCGTGATCAGAGGATACAAGGCGGATGCGGGAATCTCGGGCGAGACCAGTGGGTTAGCAGTTCAACCCGCCTGCATCGGCCGCATCTGGTTTGAGATTATGATCGTTGGGAAGGCGGCGGGAATTCAAAAACGATACCAGGGCGTAAGTGGCATTACTTTGGGCAACCAGATTGCCCAAGTGGTACAGGAACTTGAAAATACTAGGGTCGCGACAGTGTCCCACCCTCTGTACCCCAATGCACTGGATTCATTGCCTTGCATAATCGGCAGCTTCTCATCCGGTAACTACCCTAGCGCCTTTCCAGACACATGTCTTCTAAAGGGGAGTATCGGAACGCTTCCAGGTGAAGACCATGAAGGAGTGAAACAAAGCCTGGTCGATAAGGTCGCGACTGCGGCAGCGAAAGATTCGTGGATGAAAGATCATCCACCGGAAGTGCGCTTTGTCGGGTTTGATGCCGAAGCTTCACATATTCCTGTGGACCATCCAATTGTTGCTACGCTATGTAAAAACTTTAAAGAGATAACGGGGCGAGATCCGGAAATCAGTGGGCGTCAAGGAGCCGCCGACACAAGATTTTTGAACTCCTATGGAGAAACTCCGACCGTCATCTTTGGGCCAGGATCGTCTGACATCATGCACTCTAACGATGAATACGTTCCCATCGATGACTACTTAACGGCCATAAAAATTACGGCACTCAGCATAGCTGATTGGTGCGGACTGGAATAACGGGAGAGTTAGATTTTCGGTGCTTGAAGGTTGTTATGGCCGTTGTGCGCCACACAAGGAAACTGTGTTATTACTTTCTAGTCCAAATCATCAATTGCATGACTTATGGCGTGGTGCAATTAGCAACCCTTTCTCACAATATCTTCCAGTTTTCTAGCCCGGATGATCTGGCCGTCGAGGCCCGCGTCGCTGACTGAGCTACCGTCAGTAACTGGCTGTAGTAGACGGCCCTTCTCATTGATCCGGCATCACTGTAGTCTATTTGCTGTTGTCCGGCACCATCACCAGTTGGGATACCACCGCGTGGGCCGGCTGCTCGAGCACAAACAGTACACCACGGGCGATGTCGTCAGCCTCTAGGCACAGACCGTAGTTTTCATAGTACTGGTCACCACGTTCGCTGCTCGCAAAACGGGTTGCGGCAAATTCGGTTTTCACCATGCCCGGGAGTACTTCAGAGACGCGAATACCGGTACCAGCGTAATCAGTGCGGAGTGACTCACTGAAACCGTGAACTGCGTGCTTACTGGCTACATAAGCACTGCAGCCTGAGACAGGGGCTAGGCCTGCAACAGAACCAATGTTGACGATATGGCCGCCGCCGCGCTCAATCATGCCCGGGACCAGTGCCTGGGTTACCCGCATCAGGCCGATGACGTTGGTGTCGATCGTGCCTGCCCATTGCTCGATGCTCCCCTCATGGAACAACTGCCGCCCACCGATATCACTGCCAGCGTTATTGACCAGTATATCGATACTGTGCCAATCACTGGGCAACTGCTCAAGCAGGCTATCAACCGATGCTTCGCTACACACATCTAGCTCAACTGCAAATGCCTGGCCGTCGATTTCTTCGGCCAGCGCCTGTAGCCGTTCCCGACTGCGGGCCGCACAGATGACTCGCGCCCCCGCTGCGCTCAGCCGCCGCACGGTACTCTGCCCGATACCGGCACTGGCCCCCGTGACCAGCGCCGTCTTCCCTTTTAATAGCGCCATGTTTGCTCCTCCTCGGTTATTCCCGGCAACAGTTTGCAACACCCGCGCCAGTATAATGTTCGCGTGACCTCAACCGCCCTGCCAGTGATCTAGGAAAACCGCTATGCCAGAACAAACCCTGCGCGACCTGATCGGTCAACTGCGCACCGAGATCGACCAACTACCGCCAGCCGATGAGGCCGCCCGCGACCGTCTGACACAGTTGATTGCAGATCTCGAAACGCGCCTCAGCGAATCCGCGGAGGCGGCAGACCACGACAGCCTGGTCAGCAGCGTACAGGAATCCATCCGCCAGCTAGAAGTTGAGCACCCCCGTACTACCGGTGTACTCAATCACATCATGATGACGCTTAGCAACATGGGGATCTGAGTCCAAGCGATCTCGCGGCCATGCGGAAAACGTCCAGTGGCAAGTTTGCCGCATCCCCTACCATACCAAAGTTGCCCGTGTTGTAACCACAACTGGCGCCTCGCTTTGGTGGCGCCAGGACCCCGCACCGGCTGGTGCGATCCGCATTTCAGTCAACTTAAGGATTAATCAGAACATATCCTCAAATTGACAATTGACTAAAATCTCGGCGACCACCGCATTGTTCGGCAAAGCTAGAGCGGTATGGATTAATTGGGCTAAATCTTCCGGCTGGATCATTTCTGCGGGGTCGACCTTGGTTTCTGCCGCGGTCATGTCGGTGCGAACGAAGCCGGGGCAGATGGCCGTTGCCCGAATGCCCTGCTCCCAGCCCTCACGGCGGGTGGCATGGGTTAGGGCGATGAGCGCAAACTTGGTCATCGCGTATCCCAGGTTGTCGCTCTTTACCCGTTTGCCTGACAATGAGGCCACGTTAACCACCCGGCCACAACCGCTTTTCGCCAGGTGGGGCATAGCCAGTCGGGTCAGGCGGGTTGGCCCTTTGACGTTGACTGTCCACAGGTTATCGAGCATTGCCTCGTCCTCGTCCATCAAGGTCATGGCTGGCTGAGCCATGCCGGCATTGTTGACCAGGCCATCCAACTGCCCAAACCGGCGCAACGTGCCCGTGACCCAGTCCTGGGCAGAGAGTAAATCTTCAGCGTGGTAGGGGAAAAAAGCCACATTAGGGTGTTCGCTGGATTGAAGGGCATTTTCCCCCGCGTCAATGTCGCGAACTCCCAGGCTTAATCGAGCACCCTCATGCAGCAATCGTCTGGCGCATGCCAGGCCGATGCCTCGAGTGGCACCAGAAATCATAATCACCCGGTCGTTGAGTGGAATCATCGGGATTCTCCTGTGGCAATTAATGCTTTAAAGCATGGTGGGCTGAGGTTCTGGTAGAACGCTGTTACCACAGGACTGGCAGTAAGTCGATGCGTATCTTGTTTCCTCGCACCATCAATCGATGCCCAGTTCCTTAAGCTTGCGGGTCAGGGTATTGCGGCCCCAGCCCAGCCAGCGGGCTGCCTCCTGCTTGCGCCCGCCGGTAAAACTAAGTGCGGTGCGCAACAGTGTTCTTTCGAATTGGGGGCCCACTTCCGCCAGGATGTCATGCTGACCACGCTCCAAGCGTGTCGTCACCGCTTGCACTAGCAATTGCTGCCAATCGTTGGCTACGGTGCCGGTAACCGCCGCGCCTTGGCCGCGAACCTCTGTCGGCAAGTCGGTCGTGGTGATAATCCGTCCTGGCGCCATGACCGTCAGGCGCCGGCACAAATTCTCCAGTTGGCGCACGTTGCCGGGCCAGTCACAGGCAACCAGCATCGCCAGCGCTGCCTCGTCCAACTGCTTTGATTCAACTTCCAATTCTCCTGCGGCGCGGGTGAGAAACGTCTTGGCAAGTGCCGGGACATCCTCACGCCGTTCGCGCAGAGCCGGCAACCGAATCGCGATCACATTGAGGCGATGATAGAGGTCCTCGCGAAACCTCTGGTCACGCACCCTTCCTTCGAGATCCTGGTTGGTCGCCGCGATCACGCGCACATCCACGGCCAACTGCTTATGCCCACCCACCCGATAGAAAGTGTTATCCGCCAGTACCCGCAGCAGGCGAGTCTGTAATTCGAAAGGCATGGCGCCAATCTCGTCCAGAAACAAGGTGCCGTGGTCAGCTTGCTCGAAACGGCCCTGACGCTGTTCCTGCGCCCCGGTGAAAGCCCCTTTTTCATGCCCGAACAGTTCCGATTCCAGCAGTTCAGCCGGGATCGCGGCCGTGTTGATGGCAACCAACGACTGCTCGGCACGCGGGCTGTTGCGGTAGATTGCCCGCGCCGCCAGTTCTTTACCGGTGCCGGATTCGCCGGAGATAAGCACGTTCATGTGCGACTTGGACAGGCGCCCGATCACACGAAAGACCTCCTGCATGGCCGGTGCCTCACCGATCATCCCTGCGGGTTGCGCGCTGTCGGCTGATTGATCCACCGACTGCGCAGTCTTTTTTTGCAAGGCCCGACCGACCAACGCTACTGCCTCTTCCAGGTCGAACGGCTTGGGCAGGTACTCGAATGCACCGCCACGATAGGCGGACACCGCGCTGTCGAGATCTGAGTGAGCAGTCATCACGATTACCGGCAACTGCGGCAGTTGCTCACCCAGCGCTTTAAGCAAATCAAGGCCGCTGGTTCCGGGCATACGGATATCGGTGATGATGACGTCGGGCGGCGTGCGCCGAACCCGGGCGAGCACGTCGTCAGCGTTGTCAAAGACTGTGGCCGCAAAGCCCGCGCTGCCAAGTGCTTTATCGAGCACCCAGCGGATCGACGCATCATCATCGACCACCCAAACCCTGGTTCGTTTGTTCATGCATCCCCCTCCACGGGCAGGTACAACGTAAAGCGTGTTTTTCCAGGCCGGCTGACACATTCGATGGTGCCGCCATGACGGTTGACGGCCTCCTGGGCAATTGCAAGGCCCAGGCCAGTGCCGTCGGCACGCCCGGTCACCATCGGGAAAAACACTTTCTCGATCATTGCCGGATCGATGCCCGGACCGTCATCGGTAATCCACACTTCCACCGCCAGCCGATGACGGCGGTTGTGCAGGGTAAACTGGTGCCGCACCCGGGTGCGTAGAGCGATCACGCCGCGCCCCGCCATCGCCTGCACAGCATTACGCACGATATTGAGCACTGCCTGCACCATCTGTTCGCGATCGCCAGTGAGTTCTGGAATGCTCGGGTCGTAGTCACGCTCGAAAACCAGGCCCTCGGGTATCTCAACCAGGGTGAGCTTGCGCACGTGTTCGAGCACTGCGTGCAGGTTGAACGGCTCGCGACCCAGCACTCGGAAACTGCCCGTCATCCGGTCCACCAAACCACCGAGGCGATCGGCTTCGTGGGTGATGATCCGGGTATATTCGCGCAGTTCCCGCCGTGGTAGTTCTCGGTCCAGTAGTTGGGCTGCGCCGCGCAGACCACCAAGCGGGTTCTTGATCTCGTGTGCCAGCGCGCGGACGATCTCGTGCAGGGCATCCTGGCGTTCCTGCAACCAGGCCTCCCGGGTTATCCGCATCAACTGGTCTACCCGGGCCAGCTCTACCACCACCAGGCCGTTACCCGACCAGGTGGTGAACGGAGCGACCGTGCAGTCGAGCAATAAGGGTGTTTCGCTGCCCGGGCGCTCCAGGGCTATCTCCCGCAGGGTGGTTGAACTGCCCTCAACCGCGGCCAGCAATGCCGCCTGCAGCGTGGCCCCCATCGGTAACAACTCGCCCAAAGGCTGGCCATGGGCGCGCTGGGCGCTAATCTCGAGCAACGCTTCAGTGGCCGGGTTGAGGTAACACACCAGGCTATCGGTGTCGATCACCAGCACGGCCGTGGTTAGGGCTTCCAGCACCGGCAAGGGTGCGACAGACGCCATCGGGTTCATCCAGTTTGCACCATATTGGTGCATATTAGCTCGAAACACGCAACAGCCCAGTGTGAGCTGGGCTTTTGCTGTTTGGTTCAGGCGCTGTAATACATGTCGAATTCGACCGGGTGTGTCGCCATCCGCAAGCGTTGCACCTCTTCGGTTTTGAGTTCGATATAGGCATCGATCATGTCGTCGCTCATGACACCGCCTACTTTCAGGAACTCACGGTCGGCATTGAGGGCGTCGAGGGCTTGGTCGAAAGAGTGCGATACTGTGGCTACCTCGCTCTCCTCTTCTGCTGGCAGATCGTACAAGTCCTTGTCCAGCGGGCCACCGGGATGAATCTTGTTCTGGATACCGTCCAGCCCCGCCATGAGCATAGCCGTATAAGCCAGATACGGATTGGCAGTCGCGTCGGGGAAACGTACCTCGACCCGCCGCGCCTTGGGGTTGCTGACATAGGGAATTCGGCACGACGCTGAACGATTGCGGGCCGAATACGCAAGCATGACCGGTGCTTCGAAACCGGGAACTAGCCGTTTGTAACTATTGGTACTGGCGTTAGTGAAAGCATTCAGCGCCCGGGCGTGCTTGAAGATACCCCCGATGTAGTAAAGGGCTGCCTCACTCAGGCCGCCATATTCGTCCCCGGCGAACATGTTGTCACCCCCTTTGAACACTGATTGGTGCACGTGCATACCGTTGCCGTTGTCACCCACCAGTGGCTTGGGCATAAAGGTCGCCGTCAGGCCGTGGGCATGGGCCACGTTGTGAATACAGTACTTGTAGATCTGCGTCTGGTCCGCCTTGGCCACCAGGGTGTCGAAACGCATACCGATCTCACCCTGACCGGCAGTGCCCACCTCGTGGTGGTGTACTTCCACTGCCAGGCCCATGTCCGCCATGGCCAAACACATACTCGAACGCACATCCTGCAACGAATCGACCGGGGGCACCGGGAAATAACCCCCTTTGACCCCGGGACGGTGACCGATGTTACCCTCTTCATAGTCCTTACCCGAGCTCCACGCGGCCTCAACCGACTCAATGTGGTAAGCCGCACCGCCCATCTCGTTGGACCAGCGCACAGAATCGAAAATAAAAAACTCTACTTCCGGGCCGAAATAGGCAGCGTCGCCGATCCCCGTCGACTTGAGGTAAGCCTCGGCTCGCTTAGCGATGGAGCGTGGATCACGGTCATAACCCTGCATGGTGGTAGGCTCGACCACGTCACAGCGTAACAGGACGGTGGTGTCCTGCATGAAGGGATCGATCACCGCTGAGGCAGCCTCGGGCATCAGAATCATGTCCGATTCGTTGATACCCTTCCAGCCGGCAATCGACGAGCCGTCGAACATTTTGCCTTCTTCGAAAAGATCGGCATCAACCACAGATGCAGGCACGGATACGTGCTGCTCCTTACCGTGGGTGTCGGTGAAACGAAAATCGATAAATTTGACCTTCTTCTCCTGAATAAGTTTCAAGACATCAGCAGTTGACATCGTTTATTTCCTCTACGTTTAGTGGCGCGCGGGCCACACAAGTAGCCTGCGCGATGAAATAACAGTGCACCAGATTAAAGCAATTTCTGTGC
>PBTT01000018.1 GCA_002729195.1 Acidiferrobacteraceae bacterium | reverse complement strand
GGTGATTGCAGGGGAGCTTGGCCATTCCACGCTCCCGTTTTTTGTTGTTCGCTGATAGCGCTCTAGAAAATTTCCCTTCATGAGCGCGCGAAACTCACGTTGCAGTGTACCCTAAAGTGGGTGGAGTTTTGAATGAGTATAGGAAGAAAAAGCACCCCGTCTACTTTGGTGACGATCAGCCCGGGCTTGTATACGGGTGCAGGTCGGCGTCGGGAAAATACTCTACCCGGGGTGTCGTTGAAAAAGACGCAACTGAGCGCTGCGACAGTCTGTCCTGCGGTTGCATGCCGTCAGGAATATCCCAACGCATCATGCGTCAACCACAGCAACCCCCCACAAAGCATCCCGGCGCAAACCGGTGTGGCCACCCAGCCGACAGTGATGCCCCCGAGCGTTTGCCAACGGATACCTGCCGCACCGCGCAGCAGGCCGATTCCCAGCACTGCACCAACCACCGCCTGGGAACTCGAGACCGGCACCAGTGGCAGTTGCGGTAGCCCCGCACCGGCAAGCCATGCCGCCAGGCCCTTGGAGGCGAATAGGAACAGCACAATCGAATGCGCCATAACTGCCACCCAGGCAGCCATGGGGGAAAGATCAAACAGATCCTTGCCCACCGTCATCATGACCCGCCGCGAGTAGGTAAAAACACCCAGGGCGATGGCCAGACCTCCGAACAGGAACAACTGCTGGGCCGACCCCAGTACAAACAGGCCGGCCACCGACTGTGGTGGCAGTGCCACGGCGTGCACGAAGGGGCCCATCACGTTGGCAATGTTGCTGGCCCCGAGGCTGTAAGCGCCGAAAGCGCCGGCCAGCAACAACGCCCAGCGGGTGGCTGCGTCCTGCAACAACAGATGCGGCTTCAGCAGGCGCAGCCCGCTAGCGGCCAGCGGCAGCAGTGCGGCAGCGATGGCCCCGGCAAGGAGCGGGCACAGAATCCAAGTCGAGATGATGGTGGTCAGGGTGCCCAGGTCGGTCTCGATCCCGCGGCTGAAATTCCAGCCGACCAGTGCCCCGACAATGGCCTGGCTGGTCGAAACCGGCAGGCCCCAGCGGGTCATGACAAAAACGGTGAGTCCGGCGCTGACGGCGGCGATGAAGGCATCCGGCAATGCGTCGATCGCCGCCAGCTTACCCAGGGTCTCGGCAGGGCCGGCACCGCTGATCACCGCACCGAGAATCAGGAACACACTGCAGACAGCCGCCGCGGTAACAAAACGCACCATGCGGGTACCCACGGCAGTGCCGAAAACGTTGGCCGCGTCATTGGCACCCAGTGCCCAGCCCAGGAACAACCCGCCGCTCAGGAAAACTAAGAGAAAGGAATCCACCAGGCAACGCCACTCAGATGCGGCGCTTGATGGCACTGATGGCCAGTTGGTCGGCGATATCTTCAGCCTGGTTGGCGAGCTCGTCCAGGCGCTCAACGATGTAGCGCAGATGCATCTTGTGGCCCAGGTCGAGGTCGCTGTCAAAAATCTGCCGTTGCAGGGGGCTGCTCACCTTATCGGCCTCAGTCTCGAGCAGCACGACCTTCTTGACGCTGTCCCTGACCGCCTCGTGGTCCCGGAAAAACAACCGCGCAGCAACAACCACGGCTTCAGCACAGGCAATGGTCAACCGTACCAGTTCGGCATACTTGGGCTTGAGCGGACCCGGGATTTCCGGTTTCTGGATCGACAGGCGAAACAGGTTGGCCTTATAGATATTGGTTAGTTTGTCGACGCTCTCTACCAGCCGCAGCACGTCGCTGCGCAGGTCGGGAATCAGGGTACGGCTATAGAGTTCGGTCTCGATACTGCGCCGCAGCTCATCGCCCTTGCGCTCGATGGCCTGGACTTCATACATCAGATTATCGAACTCCTGGCAGGCCCCGGACTTCAGGAAAACGTCGAATGCCCGGGAGAAGACCAGACCGGATGACACCACCTGGTCGAGAAACTCGTCTATCTGAGATTCGACCTTGCGGCTGGTCCTCAACAAAGCCGTGGTTTTGCGAAACAGTTGCAGCACTAGCCCTCCCAGAGCGTCTTGCAATCCAGGTCGCGGCCGGACTTCAATGGCGGCGCGTCGTTGTAGCGCGCATAGCCGGCCCGGTGCACCGAGAAAACTTCGCCGCGGTCTGTGACTGGTAGAAGTGCCTGCGGGGGCCTAGCGATCACGGTCTCCATTTTGACAGTCGTCCGATACCTATAAGCGATTGGGTCTATTTCCTTGCCGCGACCACCGCCTGGGCAAACTCGGCAAAACCAAATCCTCCCGCCTGCTCTGTCATCTAACACATCGTTGTCGATCAATTCACGCAAATTTTCGTTCCTGCAGGTTCGGTTCCATTAAATACCGATCAAGTTCTTCAACCTCCTCCCGTGATACTCTCAATCCTTCTTTAGTCCTTCGCCATAGTACGTCCTCGGCGCGAACAACCCACTCTCTATCGACCTGATACAGAATTTCTGCTTCGAACAAATCACTTCCAAAGCAGCGGCCTAGGTCATCGTAGCTTTTAGCATTACTGAGTATCTGACGCGCTATAGTTCCGTAAAGTCGGATGAGGCGACGTGCGTGCCGAGACGTCACGAAAGGGTAATCACGGACGAGATCAGCGACTTGTTGCGCATATCCGTTAAAAGGGAAGTCTCCACCCGGCAGCGGTGTTGCCCCAGTCCAAGACGTACTGCTAGGCGATAGATGGCGAGCGACTTCCTCCATTACTTCTTCGGCGAGTTTGCGGTAGGTTGTGATTTTGCCGCCGAAGATGTTGATCAGGGGTGGTTGACCGTTGCCGGCTTCAGTCTGAAGATAGTAATCGCGTGTTGCGGCCTTCGCTTCGGTCTTGCCGTCATCAAACAAAGGTCGAACGGCCGAATAGGTCCAAACAACGTCGGCCGGGGTTATCGGTCTATGAAAATACGTATTGACCGATTCACAGAGATAGGCTATTTCCTCATCGGAAATCGTTGCTTTTTCTAGATCGCCATTGTGGTCACGATCGGTGGTGCCGATTAGCGTAAACTCTTCTTCGTAAGGAATCGCAAATACGATGCGGCCGTCGGTATTCTGGAAGATATAGCATCTATCGTGCTCGAAAATTCTCGACACCACGATATGGCTACCCCGAACCAAACGTAGTCTGTTGCCGTGCTCCTGGCCAACCGCTTGATGCAGAAAGCGATAGACCCAGGGTCCTGCAGCGTTGATCAGCACCTTTGCATTGTACGATTGGTTTGTGCCGTTGCTGTTTTGCGTCCATACCGTCCATAGATTGTCTTCTCGCCGGACGGACACGACCTCGGTCCGCGTGAGGATATGCCCCCCACGATTTGCGGCATCACGAGCATTCAAAACAACCAGGCGTGCATCGTCGACCCAACAATCTGAATACTCGAATCCCTTCTTGTACAAAGGCCTGAGTGGTTCACCAACCTCGTCGCGTGTCATGTCCACACTTCGGCTACCGGGCAGTAGTTCCCGTCCGCCGAGATGATCATAAAGAAACAGGCCAAGTCGAAGAATCCAGGCCGAACGCAGGCCCTTGTGATGAGGCAGCACAAACCGGAGCGGGTAAATGATGTGGGGTGCAATTCGCCACAATACCTCCCTTTCCATCAATGCCTTGCGGACCAAATTGAACTCGTAATATTCCAGGTAACGTAAACCACCGTGGATAAGTTTTGTTGAACCAGATGATGTTGCGCCGGCCAGGTCGCCCTTCTCGGCGAGACACACAGAAAGACCTCTACCTGCAGCATCCCGGGCAACCCCGCAGCCATTTATACCGCCCCCGACAATAAAGATATCGTACGGCTCGCCCATCTTCATGCTGCACCCTTACGTGATGCTATTAGAGCCGCCGCAACCTCAGAGAAACCGCCGCCACCTCGGCTCTTTGTGATGTAAGTTGGCGGGGTCTCGAGGCGGTCTTTAAATGACCAGACATTGGCCACGCCAACCGAGTTTGGAAAGAAATCGAACATCGGTGCGTCGTTTGGCGAATCGCCAACAAAGATGAAATGCTCGTGCTGTTTATCCAGGTCCACATTTAGGCAGTTTGCTGCGAAAATCCGGGTCATAGACAGCTTGTCGTACTCACCGAACCAACCATTGATATGTATAGAGCTGACTTTGGCCGTCGCGCCAGATTCCTGAAAGATCGACACGATCCGGTCGATCTGCCCGTCGGACAATCGGGACACATCCTCGCAAAAGTCGATTGCTAGATCGGTTTCCCGATATGCCTGATCTGCAGATATTGCTGACCCGGGGATTTCATCGACAATCCTGTTGCCAATCGAGATCAGCTTCTCCCGTTTGGTCGAGCGTTCAGGCTCGGGGTCTGCATAAAAACGCTCCATTCGCCTGTGGAATCGATCGTAGTGAAAGTAAAAGGCTCCGTTCTCGCCGACCACACCGCCGACGGGCCACAAACGCGCGATTAGGTCACACCACCCGGCAGGGCGTCCCGTGATCGGTACGACGGAAATCCCGGCTTCATCCAGAGCGGCTATTGCGCCATACGCATTCGCGGTCAGACATCCATCATCCGTTAACGTGTCGTCAATATCGGTGAAAACACAGCGCACACAGCGCAAATCATCCGTCGGGAACTCGCTCAACAGTTTCACTTTTACCCTCACCCTCTTCCTTAAGTTTCTAAGTGATGTCCATGCCCGTGCGACAACTCTTGCTGTACTCCGAGAAGTCGTCCAACGACCGTTTCACACTCGTTTATCGCTGAATTCGATCATCAGTGGCTGATGATCCGAGGCATCCGTTTTGGTGTCGACACACATACTGCTCACGTCCCCGACGCAGTCACCGGCAACAAAGAAAAAATCCCGACAGTGGGAACCCTCGGGCCATTGGTCGTGATCGTAAATACCACAGGTGGGATCATGTGGGCGGTCCGGGTGAACGAGTTCCCAGGCATCGTGGAAGGGTCGTGTCTCACCGACCAAGGGGGCGAGCAAACAACGGTATTCCTCCGAACCGCGCAACATGTTGAAGTCACCGCAGAACACCGCGTCAACAGGCCGGGCAATGGGCTGATACGGCCCTACCGCGTCGGTTTTCAAGGGCAGTCCCTTTTCTTCAAGAGCTTCCCGGTGCAAATCTCTCAGTCGGCCCACCTGAGCCATCCTCTGAACAACGCTGTGAAATTCCAAGTGAAGATTAACGACCCGCCATGGTCCCGCCTTCGTAGCGACCACAACTTCCGTGGCCTGGCGTCTCATGTGGTGCTTGTCGCGAACGCCCGGCCTTGGCAACGGATGTGACAATATCGAAAGCATCGGCAAGCGCGTCAACAAGACATTGCCAAACTGCCAGCGCCCGTTCGTAGAGATGGCGTCGATAGCCACCCCAAACACTATTTCATAACCTGGGAACAACTCTGAAAGCTCACCGACCTGATCCGGGGCACCCGTGTCGGCGCGCAGGACCAGGCCACGGGAAACTTCCTGCAAACAGATGACATCGGGCGTCCCCATGCTCGCGATAACATCGGCTATTCGCGTCAGCGATATCCTGCCATCCTGACCTTTGCCGTTTTGAATGTTCCAGGACAGTATGCTGATCATTTAATGCCAGAATGCATGAAGGACTGGATGAACTGACGCTGGAAGAGCAGGAACGCGATCAAAAGTGGCGCTACCGACAACAGCGTGGCAGCTGAGATGATCGACCAATCGACACCTGACTCCGGGGCGCCGAATATCCCGAGACCAACGGTCAGCGGGCGGGTCTCCACCGAATTTGTCACCACGAGCGGCCAAAGGAAGTTGTTCCAGTGGTGACTGATAGACACCAGTCCATAGGCCAGGTAGATAGGTCGTGCGAGTGGGACGTAGACGCGCCACAGGATGCCAAACATGCCGCAGCCCTCAAGCCGGGCCGCTTCTTCCAGTTCCTTGGGCGTCGATTTGAATGCCTGTCGGAGCAGAAAGATACCGAAGGCACTGGCCATGTAGGGCAACCCTATGCCGGTGATGGTGTCGATTAGATTCAACTTGGCTAGGGTGCTGTAGTTTTCGACGATCAGGATCTCCGGCGCAATCATCAACTGCACCAGAACCAGGGAGAAGGCGATGTTGCTGCCTGCGAAGTTGTACCGTGCAAATGCATAGGCGGCGAGTGTGCAGATCACCAGTTGCGACGCCAGCAGCATGGTCACCAGGACAAAGGTATTGAATCCGTATCGCAGGAACGGAGCCTGGGACAGGGCCTCGCGGAAGTTCTCCAAGGTCAACGGCGCGAACAACTCGAAATGTATAGCGTACTCGCTGGCGTGGAATGCCGCCCAGAACGCATACAACAAAGGGGCGATCCATAGAATAGCCACGAACCACGCGGCGACAGTTTCTAAGGCCTCCAAGAATGTCCAGTGCCGGCGTTTGATCTCGGCCTGGCTCATCGATAGTGAATCCGCCGGTCGAACAAGAAAAATTGCGCCAAAGCCACGACTGCCAGGATCGCGAGCAGCACCACGGTCAGAGTGGCGGCATAATTGGTGTCGAAGTAGGAGAAGGCGTTTTCGTAGATGTAATAAAGAAGCAGGTTGCTGGCATTATTCGGCCCCCCCTTAGTCAACACGAAAAGGTGGTCGACCAGTTTGAAAGAGTTCAAAACCGCGTTGATCAGCACGAACAGTGTCGTCGGCATCAACAGAGGGAAAATGACACGTCGGAAGTAATACCAGCGTGATGCCCCCTCCAGCTTCGCAGCCTCTTCAAGCTCGGGCGGAAGGTTCTGCAAGGCGGCCAGGTAGAAGATCATGAAAAACCCGGCCTCCTTCCAGATAGTCATGACGATGATGGCTGGCAGAACGGTGGCCGGGTCGCCCAGCCAGTTGTGGCCGGGAAAGCCGAACCAGCCGAGTATCTGGTCTATCAGCCCGATGTCAGGCGAATAAAAGAACAACCAGATGTTGGCAACCGCAATCATCGGAAGGATGGTCGGCGTGAAATAGGCAAGCCGTAGAAAAGGTCGGCCGGGCAGTGCACGGTTGACCAGCAGCGCCATGGCGATGGCCAGTGCCACTGAAGCCGGTATGGTGCCTACCGCAAACCAGAAATTATTGATAAGGACCTTCCAGAATATGGGGTCTTCAAGCATCGACTCGTAATTCGTGATACCGATGAACCGGGATGGCCGAATAAGGTTTCCCTTAGAGAACGAGCTCTCATAAATTGTCGCCAATGTTGGGAAGTGTGTGAAGGCAATCAGCAGGATCGCCGCAGGGGTGAGCAACAGCCATCCATACACGTGACGCATGGCGTTGGAGGGTGACTGGTGCATACGTTTACCTTACAGACGGAACAGGCCGATGGCGGCCCAGAGAGGCGCCGCCATCGGAGACCGGGCTACCGGTAAGGCTTGAGCAGACGTTTCGCTTGGGCCTGTGCTTCCTGCAAAGCGGCGGCGGGAGTTTTTGAGCCCGTCAAAGCAGCTTGGATAGCATCGTCCAGCAGCTTGCGGACGCGCCCGGTTTGAAAAGTCGAAAGCTCCGCCGTGGCAAACTCCAGCTGATCGCGGGCTACGGCTGCATAGGGGAAGCCCTTAACGTAATCTTGCAGCTTCTGCGTCTCGTAGGCGGCCGGGCTGACACCCATGTAACCGGTCTTCATGGACCACTCAGCTGATCGTTCCGGGCTGGTCATAAATTTGATCAGTTTCATAGCGGCTACCCGCTCCTCCGGCGTGGTCTTCTTGAAAATATAGAAGTTGCCGCCGCCTGTCGGGGTGCCACGGCGCTTGCTTGCGGGCAACATAGCGACGCCAAAATCGAACTTGGCTTTTTTCTTCACTACCGTGAGGTTCCCGGTGGAATGCCACATAATGGCGGTCTTACCCTCAAGGAAATTCTTGCGGAGCGTGCCCCACTCGATAGTGCCTTCCGGCATCACCTTGTGTTTGGAGCCGAGATTCTTCCAGAATTCCAGGGCCTCGACGGTGGCTGGCGCATCGAAATAAGTGGTGTCTCCGGCGTTGTTCATCAGAACCTGGTCGTTCTGCATGGTGAGTGCGCCGAACATCCAATATGGATAACCGGTCGAGGGAATCATCGCGCCCCATTGCGAGCCGTCGGCCTTGGTCAGCTTTTTACCCACCTCAACCAATTCATTCCAGGTCGCAGGCGGGTTCTCTGGATCCAGTCCAGCGGCGCGGAAGGCGTCTTTGTTGTAATACATTACGATGGTGGAGCGCTGGAAAGGGATCCCCCAGGTTTTTCCAGCCGTGCGCCCATTTTGCATCAGGGTCGGGTAGAAGGACTCCAGCCATGCCTTTTCTTCCGACGTGCTGACGATATCGTCGAAGGCGACGATGGCGTCTTGTTCAATCAGCTCATAGATATCGATGGAAAACATGACCGACAACTGGGCTGGCTCACCGGCTTTCAACGCAGCTAGAGCCTTGATCCGGGCGTCGTTGTAGTTGCCGGCGTAGATAGCGTTGGCCTTAATGTCCGGATTTTCCTTCATGAAATCGGCAACGAGGCCGTCAACGATCTTGGTCAAGGGGCCTCCGACCGCGACGGGATAGTACATGGTCAGTTCGGTACTGGCCTGCGCGACGACCGCGACGGTGCTAAAGCATGCCGCCATAGCGAGTCTGGTTAACGTTTTTCTCGTCTTTGCAAACATCTCTTGGTTCCTCCTGTTGGGTTTTCTTACAGCAAGCCTGGTTAACGTTTTTCTCATCTTTGCAAACATCTCTTAGTTCCTCCTGTTGGGTTTTCTTACAGCAAGTCTGGTTAACGTTTCTCTCATCTTTGCAGCCATCTCTTGGTTCCTCCTGTTGGGTTGTCTAATAAGACACCGGAATTTCTCCGGTATCCGTAGTTCTCCGGCATAGCGCAGGTTCGCCAGCCAGGTGATGCAGCAGACTATCCACCGCTCAATCGAACCCCGTTTTTGTCGAACAGGTGCGCGTCGTCCCGACTCCAATCAACGTGGAGGCGATCACCTGGGACGACGTCGACCCGACCGTTCAAGCGAGCCATGATGGTGTTGCCTTGATGCTGCAGACGCAGGACAGTCTCGGCACCCATGTAATCGACGGCTGAGACCTCGACTGGTAACCCGGAATCAGCGAATCGAACCTTCTCCGGCCGTATGCCCAGGAAGTGACCGCCGTTTGCTCCAACAATTTTTTTGTCAAGACCCGAGATGGGCAGGACATTCATTGGTGGAGCGCCGATGAACTGGGCGACGAAATCGGTTGCCGGCTGTTCGTAAAGCTCCGCCGGGGTGCCGATTTGCACGATCATGCCTTGCTGCAACAGGACCACCTGATCTGCAAGTGACATGGCCTCTGTCTGATCATGAGTGACGTAAACCATGGTCAGGTTTAGGCTGCGCTGTAACCGGTGGATTTCGTCGCGCATCTCCGCGCGGAGCTTCGCATCCAGATTAGATAGCGGTTCGTCCATCAGACACACCGGCTGTTTGGCGACGATTGTCCGCGCCAGGGCGACCCGTTGCCTCTGCCCCCCCGAAAGTTGGGCGGGTTTGCGGCTCAACAGGTCCTCCAGGCCGACCATTCGGGCAGCATCAATCAGGCGCGACTCTCTCTCCTTCACCTCAACGCGGCGAACCTTCAATCCAAAAAGAATGTTTTCGCGAACGTCGAGGTGCGGGAACAGGGCGTAGGATTGAAAGACCATAGAGATACCGCGTTTGGCGGGGTCCTGGTAGGTGACGTTATGTCCCCCGATCTGGATTTCACCGGCATCAACCGTCTCGAGGCCTGCGATCATGCGTAGGATTGTTGATTTACCGCAGCCAGATGGTCCCAGTAGAACTGTTAGGGTGCCTTCCTGTGCGGTGAAAGAGACGTTGTCAACAGCCCGTAAAGCATCCCACTGTTTTACCAGGCGATCGACCTTAATACCGGTCACTCGACCTCGTCCTCGCCGCAGATCAAGAGTTGGCTGCCTGAGTTTTCCAGCCCTTCCCGAATTAACTCGGGCGGCCGGGTGTCGCAAAAGACTTTCGTCGCCTGCCCTATCTGTCCACCCCGTACGTGAGCGGTGCGGCCGAATTTACTGTGGTCCAGGACCAGCATAGTTGTCCGGCTGTTTTCATGGATTAATTGCCGTGCACGAACTTCATCCTCATTGAAGTCCAGTAATGTCCCATGTTCCCCAACGCCGGCAACGCCGTAGACTCCGAAATCGAACATGTAAGATGACAGGAAAGCTTCCATGCCGGGTCCCAATACGTCGCCATCACTGTTGCGAACGCGACCACCGGCAACGTTAACTTCGAATGTCGGGTTGGTGCCGGCGAGCATGGCTATATTGAGGTTGTTGGTGAAGATGCGAAGTCTTTTGTGGTGCAGTAATGCGGCGGCA
Organism: Acidiferrobacteraceae bacterium; assembly: GCA_002729195.1. Lineage (GTDB taxonomy): Bacteria > Pseudomonadota > Gammaproteobacteria > Arenicellales > UBA868 > UBA12578. The sequence continues at coordinate 7,555 of PBTT01000018.1, read as the reverse complement.
ACCGATTCGGGGGTTGTTCCTATACTGAACGCAACCGAAGCACCGTCGGGAATGTGTCGGGCTACTTCACGAGCTATCGCCTGCTTGGCCCCCCGGAACAGGGTCTGGCGTGATCTGTAGGCGAGATTGCCCGTGCCTACTGGCTTTGCGATACCGCCGTGACGGCGACGAGCCAGTCCATGCTCGCACAGTGTGTTCAAGTCACGACGTATCGTTTGGGCCGTTACGCTATACCTTTCGGCCAGATTTTCGACGTTCAGAAATCCGTCTTCTCGCAACAATTCTGTAATCTGGGCTTGGCGTTCCGAAAGATCCTTCACCGAGTCCTATGCCTCCTTACGATATCTTTAGTGCGTCTGAATATGCGCTTATGAACATTATTAAATGCTCGCGTGAAACTTATTTCAGTATTTTTGTATTCAAACGAATATTCGAATGAATATAATCACGAACGCACCATCAGTCAAGGGCTGTAAAGCTTTGTTTTGCCGATCGGACCCTAGGCCCTGTCAACGGTCGTCGGCGTAGAAAGCCAGTAACAGCACCGCTACAGCCAGAACTGGGTAAACTGGCTGCTTTATCCATCCCCGGGCAAACCACGAAATCTCCGCAGAAGGGGTGAAAACGGTGCACCATCAGAGTTTTTCAGACCTGGGAAATAGGTAGCCCGAATAACACTGTTAGTCCGATGACAAAAACCCCTCAACTGCTTGCCATTGACCAGGGCACGACCAGTTCCCGGGCGATCCTGTTCGACAGTGCAGGCAATAGCCTTCATGTGGCGCAACAGGAATTTGCCCAGCTCTACCCGGCCGACGGCTGGGTGGAACACGACCCATGGGATATCTGGTCATCTGCGCTCGCTGTCACCCGCGAAGCCCTGGCCGCGGCAGACGGCCCCGTGGCCAGTATCGGTATCACCAACCAGCGCGAGACTGCTGTGGTATGGGATCGCGCCAGCGGCGAACCGATATACAACGCGATTGTCTGGCAGGACCGGCGTACTGCCGATACCTGCCAGCGGCTGCGCCAGGCCGGCCATGAGCAGGAGGTCAGCGCCCGGACCGGGTTGCTGCTGGATCCGTATTTCTCGGCGACCAAGATTGCCTGGCTGCTCGATCATGTCGAGGGTGCCCGAGCCCGTGCCGAGAATGGCGATCTGGCCTTTGGCACCGTCGATACTTTCCTGCTGTGGCACCTGACCGGAGGCAANGTACACGCCACCGATGCAACCAATGCCTCGCGGACCCTGCTTTTTAACATCCACCAACAGGCCTGGGACGAAACCCTGCTGGCACTTTTTGAGGTGCCCTCATCGGTGCTGCCGCAGGTCCGGGACAGCGCAGCGGATTTCGGCACCACCGACACCGCGGTGCTGAACCAATCNATCGCTGTCGGCGCACTGGTCGGCGATCAGCAGGCGGCGCTGGTGGGTCAGGCCTGCTTTGCCCCCGGCATGCTGAAGAGCACCTATGGCACCGGCTGCTTTGCAGTACTCAATAGCGGCGATAAACCGCTGGCGTCACAGCACCGTCTGCTGACCACTGTCGCTTACCGCCTGGCCGGCCAGGTGACCTATGCGCTGGAAGGCTCGATCTTCATGGCCGGCGCCACTGTGCAGTGGCTGCGCGATGGCCTGGGGCTGATCGGTTCGGCCGGGGAAACCGACGGGCTCGCTCGCTCGCTCGATTNCAGCCGCGGNGTATACCTGGTGCCGGCCTTCACCGGCCTGGGCGCCCCGCACTGGAACCCCCACGCCCGCGGCGCGCTCTTCGGCATGACCCGCGANACCGGCCCGGCTGATCTCGCCCGGGCCGCANTGGANTCAGTCTGCTATCAGAGCGAGGAACTGATCCGGGCCATGGGCAATGACAGNGGCCAGCACCCCAAAGTGCTGCGCATTGACGGCGGCATGNTGCAAAACGACTGGCTGGCACAGCGCCTGGCCGACATCNCCGGCATCACGGTCGAGCGCCCAGGCCTGCTCGAGACCACGGCGCTGGGNGCNGCGCGCCTGGCNGGCCTGCAGGCTGGCGTTTTCGATTCGCTGGAAAGCCTAGCCGGCNCCTGGCAGGCTGAGCGTGAATTTGTTCCGGGCATTGCCTCTGGCGAGCGACAGCAATTGCTCGCAGGCTGGCAGCGGGCAGTGGCCGCCACCTTGCAGTTCGCGCCGACGGCGGACTGAAATCCCGCGCAGCGTTCAGGCCCGCAGGGTGAAAGATGGTGACCCCGGTAGCGCGCGCAAAATCCATCGTCTGGAATTACTGATACAGCGTTACGGTTACTCAGGCGAATTGCAGTAGTAGTGCTCGTCAGTCAGGCAGCGGCTGAGCCGCCACTCGATCGGCTGGCGCTTGTGACTGAAGGCAACACACTCTATTTCCATCAGCGGCGTGTCGACTTCTATGTTCAGGTGGAGCGCCTCCGTGGGTGTTGCCGCTACCGCACGCAAGCGCTCGCGCTTGCCGACGATGGGAATGCCGAACTGCTGCTCATAGAAACGGTACACCGTATTGGGCAGATCGCGCGCCGATATTTTCTCAAGTCCGGGAAATAATTTCTGGGGCAGAGTGAGAGTTTCGAGCATTTTGGGTTCCAGGTTGAGGTAGCGGATACGCAAGATACGAATCACTCTGTTGCCAGCCGCCAACTCCAGGGCATCGCGTTCGCTGCGGTTGGCACGAGCCCCACTCAGCCGCAGGGTCTTGCTTTCGGGGAGCTCACGCACACCGTCATCGCGGAAAAGGTGAAAAAACCCGAACGGCGTATGTTCCGCCACAGCAGTGCCTCGCCCCTGATGGCGGGTCAACATATTCTGGGATACAAGGTCATCCAGTGCCCGGCGGATCGTGCCCTGACTTACCCGGAACTCCTCGGCCAGTTTCAATTCGCTGGGCAGCAACTCGCCAGGCCGCCAGAAATCCTTAGCCAGTCTGCCAAGCAAAGTCTCCTTGACCTTTTCGTACAGTGGTCGTTTTTTCATGCTCCTACCAGTTTCCCGTCAGTTCCTCCGACCCCAGGCCGGCACGCCTCGGCACTGTAGGCTAGGGCCGTAGCAGTGTTCCAGCCTGTNGCAACTGGAAAAAGGCTTTGACACTCGCCTGCAGAGTAAGTTATAACATATTCAAGATTCTTATATAAGAATAAATCAATCACTATAGGAGAATAGATTGGGTAACCAGCCGCCGGATTTTCTCGTGCACGAGCAAGGCGACAGCGTCGGTGTCGTCGTGGTTGAGGGTATCTTCACCGGCCAAAACCTCAACGGCTGGGTGATGGATTCAGATCAGACCCTGACGGTAACTGTCAACGAAAACATACCGCTCGGCCACAAATTTGCCCTGGCCGATCTCAAGAGCGGCGATGCAATCATCAAGTATGGCCAAGATATAGGCCGCACGGTGGCCGATATCCCCAAGGGCAACCATGTGCATGTCCATAATTTGAAGACCAAGAAGTGGTGATCCGATGAGTGACCTGACCTTTTTCGGATATAGGCGCCAGAACGGCCGGGTCGGGATACGCAACCACGTGGTTCTCCTGCCTCTTGATGACCTTTCCAATGCGGCCTGCGAAGCGGTTGCCAACAACATCAAGGGCACCCTGGCGCTGCCTCATCACTATGGCCGACTGCAATTCGGTGAAGACCTGGAGCTACATTTTCGCACCCTGATCGGCACAGGCAACAACCCGAACGTCGCTGCGGTCGTGGTCATTGGGATTGAACCGGGCTGGACGGGGCGTGTGGTGGAGGGCATCGCGCAAACCGGTAAACCGGTGCAAGGCTTCGCCATCGAGCAGCACGGAGATATCGACACCATCGCGGCAGCCAGCCGTGCAGCCAAGGATTTTCTACAGGCCGCGTCCGAACTCACCCGCGAAAAATGCCCGATTGCAGATCTTTGGGTATCACACAAATGCGGCGAATCGGATACCACCTCGGGTATGGGNGCTAACCCGACGGTTGGCAACTTTATCGACAAGACCGACGCACTGGGGGTCACCAACTGTTTTGGTGAGACCTCCGAGATTACGGGTGCTGAACACCTGTGCCGGGAGCGCGCCGCCACGAAGGAGATTGGGGACAAGTGGTTTGCCACCTGGCAGGCCTACATGGACGAAGTGATCGAACCTAACAAGACCAGTGACCTCGCCGAGAGCCAGCCGACCAAGGGCAACATCGAGGGCGGGCTGACCACCATCGAAGAAAAAGCAATGGGCAACCTGCAGAAGATCGGCAAGAACGCGAGGTACATCGATGTACTGGCGCCTGCGGAAACCCCCGAGAAAGGCCCTGGCCTGTACTACATGGATACCTCTTCAGCCGCTGCCGAGTGCGTCACCCTGCAGGCCGCGGGCGGATTTGCCGTGCACGTCTTTCCGACGGGGCAGGGCAACATTATCGGCAACCCTATAGAGCCAGTTATCAAGGTCACCGCCAACCCGCGCACGGTGCGGACCATGGGCGAGCACGTGGACCTTGATGTGTCGGGCCTGCTGCGCCGGGAAATGAACCTTGATCAGGCAGGCGATGCCCTGATTGATATGGTGCTTCGCACCTGCAATGGCCGGCTGACCGCCGCTGAGGCCCTGGGCCATCGCGAATTCGTGATGACCAAACTTTATCGAAGCGCTTAACAGCCAGTGGCGATCAGTTACGAGGCGCAAAAGAGGATAGATCAAAAGCCCTTGTGTGAAGGTGCAGTCGCATTCAGCGAACTGCATGCCGGCCGGTGTGCGGCACCCAAAGTCATCTTGCGACCCTGAACTGGGTTATTCGATCTCGAACTGGTAGAACGCTTCGTTGAGGTAGGCGACGATGTCCTCTAGTTCGTGATCGTTGAGACCCGCTCCGATCTGCTCATTACAGAAGTCCACCTGGCCCATCAGGCCCTCGATGGTTTTGACGCGGCGATCCTCCCGTGTGTATACNATGNTGCCGTTACCGCCAAACATGCTGTCGTGACAACTGGTGCAGCGGCTGTCGTGNANCGGCTTGCCGTCNTCGGCCTCTCCCGGCAACAGCGCCACGGCCGGCAGCGACCAGCTCAGCAAGCCGGCAAGAGTAATCGTGGTGCATAGTTTTTTCATCGGCTACCTCTCCTGAGCCATCGCCCCGCAGCTATTGTGCCCCATTGGCCGGAATGCGTCATGCTGCCGGCGCCTGCAACACCCGGCTCACAATGTTGCTGTGTCGACTTCAACCTTAAGCGGTTGATCGAGCGCCTGCTCCACCAGGTTCTCGCCGGACCCTTCCCGATCGATTACCAGGAAATCCTGTGGTGCAAGCGCCAGCAGCGGGTGGTGCCAGGTGCCGGGGCGGAAATTCACGCCCTGGGTTCCGAGCGCAATAAAAACCGAGATATCGCCTGGCACCACCTTAGCCGACGATGGCGCGACGGCTACCAGGTAGGCTTGCCCCTCTAGTGGCATAAATAGTTGCGAGCCCAAGGGATGCTTTTCCATCATGCGGATTAGCAGTGGTGCCGGGTATGGTGTGGCGCGGAAAATATTCACCAGCGCGCGGCCATCATCGGCATCTACATCTATCGCGGCAAGATCATGAAAACGGGTCGAGGTGCCTCGATTGACCATCATCGCGCTGCTGTCACGCGCTTCGATCACGTCACCGAAAGGCGCAAAAGCCTGACTGGTCAATCGCTTGGGGGTAACGGCTTCCACCACGCTCGGTCAGAGTTGCGGCCGGCCGTATACCCGGAAACGGCTGATTCCACCATCGGGAAAGATGTTGAGCCGCACGCAGTCAACGGCACCGAGGTCGCTCAATTCCTGCGCCTCGAAAAAATGCTGGTGGTCCATGGCGAGTTTCACGGGCGCCATCAGTTCCGGCCATTCCCCAGCCCGAGCGGNCAGTGCCTGGTCAGTGGTGTTGCCGACCAAGGCGGCCTGGATTGAGCAGCGATCGGGGTAATTGCCCTTGAAGTGTGCGGTATCGACTTCCACCCGCTCAATCACCCCCGGTGCGCCGAGCCGCACCAGGATCCAGTCGTGGCCAGGCTCACGGCGCCGCCGCGTCTCCCAGCCGTCGCCCATATTGATGCCCCGCCCCGGGATCAGGATGACCCAGGGGTCACCGTAGTGTGCATCGTTAAAGCCCGCAATGCGTCCACCGTTAGCGATGGCCGACAACTCCAGCGCCTGGCCAGGATCGGTCCGTGACCAGTCAGGCAATGGCTCGCCATAGACCCGCAGCCTGGCAACACCGCCATCGGGAAAGATATTCAGGCGCAGGTGGCTGACCGGCTCGGCATCGGCTACCGCACAGTAATGGTGACTGTCGGGGCCAAGGTCGCTGGGCCCAAGTAACTCGCGCCAGTGCAGTTTATCANCCGGAGTGTCAAAGCCGCCGTCGGCGGCTTCCAGCGAAGCCTGCGGTGGGTAGTTGCCGGTGAAATGCCGCGTATCGATATCCACGCCGCGTACGATGCCGCGCGTACCCAGGCGCACTACCACATGGTCGTGGCCGCCGCCGCGNCGGCGGCGGCTTTCCCAGCCGTCCATCCATTTGCCGTGCTCGTCGAACTTGTCGGCGATGAAGACTGGTTCACTGTCCTGCAACAACCGTTCCTTGGGTGCAAAAAAATCATCGCTGCTCGCAAGCGCCTCACCGCCCAGGCGCGGTGATACCAGGTTCACCAGGTGACGGGCAAATTCGGGAATATCNGCNGCTTGGCTCATGGCTGGGATAAAGTATCTTTGGTAAAAAGTGCCTCGAGACGAAGCCGTGCAATCCGGTGTACCTGNATGAGAGCCTCATCAAATTCCACATCTACCTCGTTGTCGACCCGGCTCTGGAAGCACTCGAGAATTCCGTCCCGGTCATAGCCGCGCACCGCGAGGATAAAGGGAAAGCCAAACTTTTGCGTGTATCGCTCATTCAGGCGCCTGAAAGCGGCATACTGTTCAGGCGTGCACTGGCCAAGACCCGCCGCAGACTGCTCGGCGGTTGATTCGGAGGTCAGTTCGCCGCGCACGGCCAGGCGCCCGGCAAGATCCGGGTGCGCCTTGAGGAGGGCAAGCTGCGGCTCGTGCCCAGCCTGTTCGACCACCTCGACCATCGCCCGCGACAAGCCCCCGGCACTGTCCTCTAATGCAGTAAGTCCTGTGTCATAGACCTGCTCGGCGATCCAGGGTGAGCACTCGTAGACGCCACCAAAGGTTTTGGCGAACCCGGCCCGGTTCATCTCGCTCGGTGGAATCACGATTCCCCTTCGCCGCTGCCGGCACTCGGTACCGGGTGGCGCTGTTGCCAGTGGCGGGCAATATCGATGCGCCGGCAATACCATACGTCGGCAAAGCGCCGAGTGTGTTCAATAAAACGTGCGAGTGCGCCAAGGCGACCGGGCCGGCCCACCAGGCGGCAGTGCAGACCCACCGACATCATGCGGGCCGTAGCTTCACCCTCGGCGTAAAGCGTATCAAAAGCGTCACGCAGGTAGGCATAGAACTGGTCGCCCGAATTAAACCCCTGTGGCGTAGCAAAGCGCATGTCATTGTTGTCCAGTGTGTAAGGCACCACCAGGTGCGAGCGGCC